>CAYVVX010000511.1:0-4572 GCA_964455315.1 uncultured Planctomycetales bacterium
TCGGGTGCTGGCGGCGAACAAGGCGCTGGGCGGGTACTCGGCACCGCAGGGATTGGCGCTGAAGCGGCATCTGCTGGATATGGAGGCGCGCGGATTGCACCGGTTGGAAGCCGGTGCCACATGGCGGGCGACGGGCTGATCCCGCGCTACCGCATCGAGTCACGTCGAAGGCTATTCACGCGTTCGTTTGATCTTCTCGCACGCGAGCGGGTTGCCCCTCGCACGCGAGGGGGCTAAACAAGCGCTTCCCCTCGCACGCGGGCGGGTTGCCCCTCGCACGCGAGGGGGCTAAACGAGTTCTTCCCTTCGCACGCGAGGGGGCTGAACAGTGGTTGGGTTCGGACCACCAGAGACCGAATCGCCAAGTTTGCGTTCGGAATACCAGAGAGGGAGACATTCATGTTCACCACCACCGCCAATACCGTTCTGCCCAGCACCGTCACCGGGTCGTGGCCGCGGCCGCGATGGTTTGACGTGAGCATGTGGGGCCGGCCGCTGGATACCTGCATGATGGACGTGCGCTTCCGGGAGAAGTTTCAGGACGCCATGGCCGTGGTGGTCAGCGACCAGGAGCGGGCCGGGCTGGACATCCTCACCCACGGGGACTACCACTGCGACGAGGACATGGCCGGGCGGGCCTGGCATCACTACCCGCTGCAGCGCTGGACGGGTTTGGCGGGCGATCACCTCCAGCCGGAGGAGACGCGCTCGGACCTGCTCAAGTACCCGCCGGGGACGCTGCTGCACGAGATCTACACCGGCTGGCGCTGGCCGCACGTGGTGGACAAGATCGAGGCGGTGCCGCTGGACTACCCCAAGATCTGGCGAATCGCCCAGGCCAAGAGCCGCAAGCCGGTGCGCTTCGGGACCTGTTCCGCGCAGGTCATGGGCTTCTTCCTGGACATCCACACCAAGAAGTACAAGGACAAGCGCGAGGTCATCTGGGACATGGCGGTGGCCATGAACACGGAGCTGCTGGCCCTGCGCGACGCGGGCTGCAAGGCGGTGCAGGTGGAGGAACCGACGCTGCACTTCATGGCCGACAAGTTTCCGAAGGACAAGTCGACGATCAAGTTCCTGGTGGAAGCGCTGAACCGGGAGATCAGGGGGCTGGAGGATATCGAGGTGTGGCTGCACACCTGCTGGGGCAATCCGAACATGCAGCGGGTGATGGAGAACAACAGCTACCGCAACGCGATGGAGCTGTACCTGGAGGAGGTCAAGGGCGACGTCTGGACCATCGAGTGCAAGGACAACTGCCAGCAGGACGTGCCGCTGTTCGAGGCCTTCAAGCACGATCTCAAGAAGAAGATCGCCCTGGGCGCGGTCAGCCATCGCAGCCTGCAGGCCGACCGGCCGGAGGAAGTGGCCGCGGAGATCCGCAAGGCCATGAAGCACATCCCGCCGGAGAACCTGGTGGTGACCAGCGACTGCGGCTTCGGGCGGCAGGGGTGCAACCGGGAGATCGCCTTCTACAAGGCCAGCGCGATCGCCCAGGGCTGCAACATCGTGCGGCGGGAGCTGGGGCTGGAGACGGCCTATATCCCGGCCACCGATCCGGCCCTGCAGTTGGACATCGTGGGAAGCCTGAAGGGTAAGGGCGGGAGCGGTGCCGCGAAATCGAAGAAACGGGCGGCGAAAAAAGGGAAATAGACAAGCGGTACCGACCTGGCGTATCCGTTCCCGCCCGGTTGCCATATTTATGGGTCGAAGGGTATACTTGGCAGCATGAAGACCACCGTCGAGATTCCCGACCCGTTGTTCCGGCAGGTCAAGGCGCTCGCGGCCAAGGAGGGCACGAGCGTCAAGGCGGTCATCGAGCGCGCCCTGCGTCAGATGATGCAGACACGGAAGCGGCCGACGAAGCCGTTTAAACTCAAGGATTGCTCATTCAAGGGGGAGGGACTCCAGGACGGCTTGACCTGGGATGACTGGGACAAGATCCGCGAAATGAGCTATGAGGGCCGGGGGGGATGATCGCGGTTGACACCAACATTCTCATCTATGCCCATCGGGCCGAATCCCCCCGGCACAAGGTCGCCAGTTCCTCGATCAAGCAACTCGCCGAAGGAACTGAGCCTTGGTGCATTCCCTGGCCGTGCCTTCACGAGTTTCTATCCATCGTGACGCATCCGAGAGTATTCAAGCCCCCCACGCCGATGGCAGCCGCATTCCGTCAGGTTGATGAATGGACCACCAGCGCCTCGCTTGTGCTGGCGAGCGAGAGCGCGCAGCACATGACAATCCTGCGGGCCATGATCCTGGGAACGGGCATGGTCGGTCCTCGCGTGCACGACGCCCGCATCGCCGCGATTGCCCAGCAGCACGGCGTCACCGAGCTGTGGACGGCCGATCGCGACTTCTCGGCATTCTCAGGCTTGAAGATTCGCAATCCCCTGGTCAGCACCCGGTAAGCGAAGGATGTACCCAGGCATCAAACGCTCGTTCGACATCGGCATCAGCATTCTGCTGCTCATCGCGCTGCTGCCGGTGTTCGTGCTGGCGATGGTGCTGGTCAAGCTCTCCTCGCCGGGCCCGCTGTTTTTCACCCAGGAGCGCGGCGGGCTGGGCGGGGTGCCTTTCCGATCGATCAAGTTCCGCACCATGCGGGCCGACCACGTGCACGACCCCGGGGAGATCGTGCCGCTGACCCACAACGCGATCACGCCCATCGGGCGGATGCTCCGGCGGCTGAAGATCGACGAACTGCCCCAATTGCTCAACGTGCTCAAGGGCGACATGTCCCTGATCGGCCCGCGCCCCACGATCATGGACCAGGTGGTCCGCTACGACGACTTCCAGCGACGCCGGCTGGAGGTTCGCCCGGGCTGCACGGGGCTGGCCCAGGTTAACGCCACGGCCACCATGAGCTGGGACGAGCGGATCAAGTACGACGTGTTCTACGTGGACCACGTCTCGCCGCTGCTGGATGCGATGATCCTGCTGAAGACGCCGCTGGTTATCGTGCTGGGCGAGGAACGGTTCGCCCGCCGGTTCGAGGACAGCCCGTACGGGAGTGGAGAGGCCGGATAGCGGTCGAGCGGCGTTTTCGGACCCGGGATCGCTTGCCAATCGCCGGACGGCCGGGGATAATCAGGTACAGGTCTGATCTCGTGCGGTTCGGAACCGGGGCGCCGCGCGGAGGGTCCGGACGCACGCCCCTGCAACGCCCGCGATCAGCCCGGCCGGTCATCACCGGCGGAGCCGCCGCTGTGCTCCAGCGCCGATCAACACGGGAGGATCCTCATGCTGGTCCGACAGGTCCGACGCGCCGGTCTCTCAGTGTCCGCGATGGCCGCCGCCGCTGTGATGGTATGTGGAGGTACCACCTGGGGTGCTGAGGCCGCGGCCACCCAGCCGGCCGTGCATACCCAGGCCCCCCCGCCGCCGGCCGCGGTCAAACCCGGCGCCGTGCAGGAAGCGCTGCGGCACATCGCCACGCTGCCGCGCCCGGGGAGCCGGCCGACGGCGGCTTCGCAGAAGGATCACCCGCGGAAGTGGAGTTCCGACGACCCCGCCCCGGACGGCACTCCCTCGGCCGACGCGAAAGCTCCGGCACCCAGGGACACCCGCGCGGAACGGGTCACCTTCGGCTTCGTGCCCGTGGGGCCCTACGGCTACAACCCCTACGTCTACCACGGCGGGCGCGGGCTGCCCGACGACCAGCGCCGCGCCAGCGATTACCGCTACTTCGACGGCCAACCCGGACGGTACGGCTACGGGTGGGACCGCTACTTCGGCGATGACTACGGCTACAACGGCGCGACGTTCCGTTACGGGTTCAACCGGGGCTACGACTACGGAACTTTCGTGCGCGAAGGGAACCAGCGGACCGAGCGGCTGCTGGTGGCCGCGGGCACGCACATGAGCCGCGGACTGGAACTGTTCCGGGCGAGCCGGTTCCGCGAAGCGGCCGATGCCTTCCGGCTGGCCAGCGATACCAACCAGGGCGATCCGGCGGCACGGCTCTACGCGGCTCACGCCCACTTCGCCATCGGCCGCTATCGCGACGCGGTGCGTTACCTGCGCCGGGCCCTGGAGCTGCAGCCCAAGGTGGCCATGCTGCGCTACGACATCCGCGACGACTACGGCGACCAGGCCCAGTTCAACGCCCAACTGGCGGCGCTGGATAACGCCCTGAGTCTGGCCCCGCAGGATCTCGACCGGGCCCTGCTGATGGGCTACGTGCGGCTGTACACCAACGATCCGGACGGCGCCTACCAGGCCCTGTCGCAGGCTCTGCAACTCGAACCCGGCGACGCCCTGGCGGCGCGGCTCATCGAGGGCTGTCTGCCCCCCGACGTGGCCGTTGACGCGGCGGCGGCAGGGACGAGGTGAGTTCGGCCGCGCGGGCCAGCCGCTCGGTGCTGATCCTGACCGCCTCCGGCGAGGCGTCGCATCCGATCCAGCGGCGCCCCAGCCGCCGGGCAACGGCCAGCGCCGTGCCGCTGCCGCAGAAGAAATCCCCCACCACGTCGCCGGGATTGCTGCCGGCCTGCACCACGCGCTCCAGCAGGGCTTCGGGTTTCTGCGTCGGGTAGCCGGTTCGCTCCAGCGATACGGTGGACAGGA
>CAYVVX010000512.1:0-4567 GCA_964455315.1 uncultured Planctomycetales bacterium
CGGCATGGGTGCAGGTGACCGTGACCAGCGTGTGCAGGCGGCGAAGCTGTTCTCTGTCGAGAGGTGCCATGGCCCGCCGGATCAGCGGGGTCGCGGCATCCATGAACATGCGGTTGCGGACCTTCATGCCCGGCCCGCGCGGCTGACTTTCGGAAGGCTGGTACAGGGAAGCGCCGGCGTCGCCCTTGTCCTGGAAGGCCAGTGCCGCCAGGTGGCGTTTCTCAATGGCGGTGAGGCGTAAAATGCGCTGCATCAGTTTGCGGCTGCGTTCGCTGGGGCAGCCGTCGAGCAACACCTGTGACGCCACTTCCGAGGTCAAAAACGTTTCCGGAACCGCGGTACCGATGGTATGCAGGTGCAGCGGCGGACGAGAATCGAAGCCAGTCATGAAACCTCCACGTGCACGTGTTCGATCATGCGTGTCAGCAGAGGTTCCGGCACGAACCGCGGCGCATGGGCCAGCCACAGGAGGAGCCTCGATCGCAACAGCGATCCCAGCAGTCTTGTCCGTCGCATGATGGGGGCGTGATGCCGGCGCATCAGGCGCTGATAGTCTACCGCAACTTCCCCCCCGGAGGCCACCGCCCGGGCCAGGCAATCCGCACTGATCATGGCCAGGCCGATACCCTCGCCGGTGAAGGGCTCCTCGTAGCCTGCGGCGTCACCGGCCAGCAGCAGGTTGCCGAACGCGATGCGCCGCGGTCGCCAGGGAAAACCGGCCGCACCGCCGCTCGACTCGCCCGGCGACGGAGGTTCCAGCAGGGCCCACAGGGGCGACGATCGATTGGCCCGGCGCAATCGTTCCCACGGCGAACCATGGCCGGAATCATCGAGATCCGCCGCGAGCGCCACGGTGCATCTTTCCGGCGATGCCGTGGCCAGCCCCACGTAGCCGCCGCGCAGCCAGTGCATCTCAATGCCTCCGGGAGCTGGCAAGCCGTCGCCGGCCGGCTGGGTCCAGGCCTGCGCCGCCATGCGCTGCCCAGCCGGTGCCGACTCCGCGATATGCACACCGCGCGGCACGCAGCCGGCGCCGGTGGCGAGGACGATCCAGCGGGCGGCGATCCGCTCACCACCCAGCAGCAGCCTCCACGCGCCAGCCTCATGCTCCAGTTCCGCCGTCGCCCCGGTGCGCAACGCTGCGCCGGCGGCCCGGGCCTGCTCCACCAGCCAGGCATCGAATCGCTCGCGGCAGACCAGCCGGCTCCGTCCGCGCGCCCGAACGTTCAGCGCATACCGGCCGATCGTGAAGCGGATGCTGTTCGTGACCATCCCGGCCGCCGGATCGTTGAGAGCCTCGCGACCCAGCAGCGCTTCAAGTCGCCGAACGCCGCGGCCGGACAGGCATCCGCCGCAGGCCTTGGCACGCGGGAACCGCTTGCGGTCGATCAGCAGCACCTGGCGCCCGGCGCGGGCCAGGGCGATCGCAATACTGCTGCCCGCCGGCCCGGCGCCGACGATGGCAATATCGACCGAGCGGTCAAAAACCGGCATGAAGCGCCCCCGGTTTCCGCCAGCGAAGCGACAGCCGGAAGGGAAACGCATGTCGAATCACGGCGCCGCCCAGCCCGGCCTGGTCGGCGATGGCCCGCAGCTCGCCCGGTCGCCAGGCGGCCTGGACCGAGCGCGGCCCGTCGATGTGAAAGATCGGCGCGCGGCTCACCGCCCGTGTGGTCAGCCAGGTCAGCGTCCATGCCAGGCGCGAGCGCGACAGATCGCCCACCACCACACCCAGGCGGGCGACCCGGGCCGCCTCGCGGAGGATCGCCGCCGCTTCCGGTGGATCAAAATGGTGCAGGAATAACGAGCAGGTGACCACGTCGACGCTTCCATCGCCCAGGGGAATCCGCAGGGCATCCGCGGCCACCGGCCGCACCCTGCCGCCATGCCAAGCATAGGCGCAGTGCAGCGCAAAAGGGGAGAGATCGAGGGCGATGAGCAGGGGGTGGTCGCCCGGATGGCGGGTCTGAAGATACTGGAGGAAACCGCCTCCGCCCGCGCCGAGGTCGAGCAGCGTGCCGCCCGGCGGGAAACCCAGCCTCCGCACCTGGCGGTACAGGGACCGGTCCACGCCCAGCCAGCGGTTGGCGAAGTTCAGCGATTTCAGGGCATGAGCGTGATCGCGCGGATCAACGTCCGGCTGGTCCATCAACTCGGGTTGCCGGTCTCGCCGCATGAGTGCCTGTTCCGATGAGAGTTCCCCCGGAAGCGATCATCTGTCAGGCGATCGCGAGCAGCCTGAGCGTACGCGGTTCGCCGCTTTCTCACTTCTCAGTTCAAGTGGTGTAATCCGCGTTGATCGCGATGTATTCCCGGGTCAGGTCGCACGTCAGCACACGGTCGGCGGCCTTGCCCGCGGCCAGGTCCACCGCGATGGTCACATGGCTGGCCCGCATGGCGTCGGAGAGCTTCTTCATATCCAGTCCGGGCGCCGGGGCGCCCCTGCGGAACAACACCGTCCCGCCGAGTCGCACCACCACCTTTTCCGGGTAGAACATGGCCCGGGTCTGGCCCAGGGCCTGCACGATCCGCCCCCAGTTGGGGTCACCGCCATGCACCGCCGTGCGCACCAGCGGGCTGATGGCGATGGCCCGGGCCGCGGTGTGTGCATCGGCCGCGGACTTGGCCCCGATCACCTTCACCTCCAGCACACGGGTGGCGCCCTCGCCGTCGGCCACGATCTGGTAGGCCAGCGCGTCGCAGACCGCCAGCAGGGCCCTGGCGAACTTGGCCTGATCGCCGGACGACTTGACCGCGGCGGCATGTCCGCTGGCCAGCAGCACCACGGTGTCGCTGGTGGACTGGCATTCGTCGACGGTGACGCGGTTGAAGGTCGGCTCGACGGCGGCCCTGAGCAGCTTGCGCAGGAGCGGCGGGGTGATCTTCGCGTCGGTGGTAAGGAAGCCGAGCATCGTCGCCATGTTGGGCGCGATCATGCCGCTGCCCTTGCAGCATCCTGCGATCGTAACCGTTTCCTTTCCGATGCGGACGCGTTCGCACGCCTGCTTGGGCTTCAGATCGGTGGTCATGATGGCCCGGGCGAACCGCCGGCCGGCGTCGGCGGAGGTGTCCAGCGACCGTGCCGCCTCGGCGATGCCGGTGGCGACCTTGTCCATGGGCAGGAACCGCCCGATGACGCCGGTGCTGGAGGGCAGGATCGCCTTTGGCTCGGTCTTCAGCGGCATCGCCGCCAGCGCGCACATCCGGCGGGCGTCGCTGATGCCGCGCCTGCCGGTGGCGACGTTCGAGCAGCCGCTGTTGACCACGATGCCGCGCAGCCTGCCCCCGCGCACATGCTCGCGTCCGACCACCACCGGCGCTCCGCAGAACCGATTGCTGGTGAACACGGCCGCGGCGGCGCACAGGCTCTCACCGGCCAGAATGCCCAGGTCGAGCCGGTCGGTCGCCTTGATCCCGCAGGCCGCCGTGCCCGCGAGGAAACCCCTGGGGGCGGTGACGGTGTCATTGCTCACGGGAACCTCCAGAGTAGGTCGTCTGTTGCCAGTGGGAAGTAAACGGTAAACAGTTTGCAGTAAGCGGTCTCAGCGGGAGTGCGGCAACAACATGTTGAGCGGGAACAAGCTCCCGCACTCCCAGTCTTTCCTCAGCACTCAGCACCCGGCACTTCACTTCAGTCCCGCCGACTCCTCCATCCCGAACATCACGTTCATGTTCTGGATGGCCTGGCCAGCCGCGCCCTTGACCATGTTGTCGATGGCCGAGAGGACCACGATCCGTGACTTGACCACCCGGGCGGAGATGTCGCAGTAGTTGGTCCGGGCCACGTCCGCGGTTCGCGGCAGGCCCTGCCGCAGCCGCACGAAGGGCTCGTTCCGGTAAGCGTCGTCGAACACCTGCATGACGTGCTCGACCGACACCGGCTGGACCGGCTTCAGGTAGATGGTTGCCAGGATGCCGCGCTCCATCGGCACCAGGTGCGGCGTGAAGATCACCGCTGACTTGCGCCCGCGCACGAACGGGTCCAGCGTCCGTTCGATCTCCACCATGTGACGATGATCGCCGACCTTGTATGCCTCGAAGGTCTCGTTCCGCTCCGGGAAGTGATGCTCCGGCTTGGGCTCGCGCCCGGCGCCGCTCACCCCGCTGGCCGCGTCCACGATGATGTCCTGCGGGTCGATCAGCCCGGCGCGGAGCAGCGGCAGGATGCCCAGCGCCGCGGCCGTCGGGTAGCAGCCGGGGTTGGCGACCACCCCCGCGGCGCGGATCTTGTCGCGGAAAAGCTCCGGCAGCCCGTAGGCCGCCTCGGCGAGATGGTCGAGGTCGGTATGAACCTTGTCGTACCACTGGTGGTAGTCGGCTGGCTCCTTGAGCCGGTAGTCGGCCGAGAAGTCGATCACCCGCAGCCCCGCGAGGGGCGCACCTTTCGACGTCACATCCACACCTCCAACGGTTCACGCCAGAATTGCACGTATGGTCACATGTGTCTAGATTTCGACGAATAGCCTCGTGGAGGAACGCCATGACCTCGCAGCCCTACGCCAACCTGCTCCTCGACCGCGTCGGCACCGACGGCCGCGTCGGTCGCATCACCCTCAACCGGCCGGAG
>CAYVVX010000513.1:0-3994 GCA_964455315.1 uncultured Planctomycetales bacterium
TTGCCGCAGGCCTTCATCGACGCGGCGGTGGAAGCGAGCTGGCCCTGGTAGCGGTAGGCGGCCGGCAGGATCATGGTCTTGGCGATGCTCAGGGTGGCCAGGCTCTCGGTGTTGATGTCCTTGCAGTACCGCTCCATGTAGATCTCGTAGCGGCTGTGAACCTCGCGCTTGGAGAGCACTTGGTACTTCTCGAAGAGGGCGACGTTGCCCTTGCTGAGCAGTTCGGGCAGGGCCTCCACGGTGTTCTTGAGGTTGGGCAGGCCGCGCTTCTCGGCCTCCTTGTGCCACTCCTCGGTGTAGTTGTCGCCGTTGAAAAGGATCACCTTGTGGTCCTTGACGATCTGCTGGATGAGCTTCTGCACGGCGGAATTGAGCTTCTTGGCATCGCCCTTGGTGGCCTTCTCCAGCTCGGAGGCGACGTAGTCGAGGCTCTCCGCGACGATGGTGTTGAGGGCGACGAGGGGTCCGGCGATGGATTGGGATGAGCCGACGGCGCGGAATTCGAACTTGTTGCCGGTGAAGGCGAAGGGGCTGGTGCGGTTGCGGTCGCCGGCGTGCTTGGGCAGCGGCGGGAGGGTGTCCACCCCCACGGCCAGGAAACCGGGCTTCTTGGCCGACTTCGAACCGCCGTTTGCGATCTGCTCGAACACATCGGTGAGCTGGGCGCCCAGGAAGATGGAGATGATCGCCGGAGGAGCTTCATTCGCCCCCAGGCGATGGTCGTTGCCGCTGTGGGCGATGCTGATGCGAAGCAGATCCGAGTGAAGGTGGACCGCCCGGATGACCGCGGCGCAGAAGACCAGGAACTGGGCGTTCTCATGCGGCGTCTCGCCGGGCTCGAGCAGATTGCCCGCGCCGGAGCAGCCCATCGACCAGTTCACGTGCTTGCCCGAGCCGTTGATTCCGGCGAACGGCTTCTCGTGCAGCAGGCAGGTCATCCCGTAGTTCTCGGCCACGCGCTTGAGCGTGGTCATGATCATCTGCTGGTGGTCGGTGGCGACGTTGGCGTTCTCGTACATGGGGGCGATTTCGTACTGCGCCGGGGCCACCTCGTTGTGCCGGGTCTTGACCGGCACGCCGAGCTTGTACAGCTCGCGTTCCGCATCCAGCATGCAGGCCAGCACGCGCTCGGGGATGGCGCCGAAGTACTGGTCCTCGAACTCCTGGCCCTTGGGAGGCTTGGCCCCGAACAGCGTCCGGCCCGTGGTGACCAGGTCAGGGCGGGCGAAGTAGAAGTTGCGGTCGATCAGGAAGTACTCCTGCTCCGGCCCGGCGCTGGCCGTCACCGGCCCCGGGTTCTCGTGCCCGAACAGCTTGAGCAGCCGCTGGGCATGCTTGTTCAGCGCCTGCATGGAACGTAGCAGCGGGGTCTTCTTGTCCAGCGCCTCACCGGTCCAGGAGCAGAACACGGTGGGGATGCACAGTATGGTGCCGTTCGGGTTCTCCAGGACGTAGGCGTGGCTGGTGGCATCCCAGGCGGTGTAGCCGCGGGCCTCGAAGGTGGCCCGCAGGCCGCCCGAGGGGAAGCTCGACGCGTCCGGTTCGCCCTGGATCAACTCCTTGCACGAGAACTCGGCCAGCACGCCGCCGGAGCCGTCCGGCGACAGGAAGCTGTCGTGCTTCTCGGCGGTCAGCCCGGTCAGCGGGTAGAAAACGTGCGCGTAGTGGGTGGCCCCCTTCTCGATGGCCCAGTCCTTCATGGCCGTGGCGACCGCGTCCGCCACGGTCGGATCGAGCTTCTCGCCGTACTTGATGGTTCTCTGGATGGCCTTGTACACGGCCTTGGGGAGCCTCGCCTGCATCACCTGGTCGTTGAAGACGTTGCTGCCGAAGATGCGGGCTGCCGGCGTCTGGGTGAAGTCCCAGGTGGCCCCATTGGTGCGGGTCCGGTTGATGGCTGATATGGCATTCACGCGGGCGATGGTCACGATTTGTGCCTCCTCATACAAAGGGTCTGTCCTGGTTACCATCGATGACTGTGCAAAAGCGCCACACTGGCTTTCATGGGGGACGAACCGGAAGCCGGTCGCGATTGACCCGGGTGAACTTCTGGAAGGAGGTGGTAGAGGGCAAGCCGTCCACATTTGCCGAACCGCCGCGCCATCCAGCGGACCCCCCGGGTGCGGTCCAAGGCCATGCTTTGACCAGGCCTTCAGCCGGGGGCGCGAATACAACGCAACGCGGTGATCCGACACGTCCTCCCTGAGCGACCAACACACCACCGGCCGGTCCATCGGTCCCAAGCGATACTCAGGTGCCAGAGGATAAGGCCGACCCTCGCGGGACGCAATCGACGCTCACCTGTGGCTGACCGGAAAGCAAGCAATCCGTATGCCATCCACCCCCCGCCGCCAACGGCGCCGCTGGCGCGTCCCGAGCGACGCCTCCACCCTGGGCCCGGGCCGGGTGATGCCCAGTTTCTAGGCAGACAGGGTCAACCCGCGTGCTCAGTGCGCAGGCGTTCGGCAGGAAAACCGGCCGCTACAGCCCTGGTGAACCGGCGATGATGCTGGCACCCGGATTGCCAACCCGAGAAAGACGAACCCAGCGTCTGATTCTGCGCAGGAATTCGCGCGTCTTCCTGCGATCGCGGGCGCAGTGTGGCCCCATCCGTACGGTGTGATGGATCCAGAGCCGGTGGTCACCAAGCGAGCCCCCGGCTCTCCATCACATCTTTATCATGCGCCCATCCGGACGCCAGGCTCGAACCGGAGCGGCCAACAGACGGATTTCCGTCTAGCTTCGTGTTTTCACTCCGGCTTTGCTCCCACCCGGTGCCCTCCTACAATGCCGGTTATCCGGGAGGTCGCTGCATGGGACGTGTTTTCCGAAGGTGGGGGCTGGGGCTGCTGGTGTTCGCGGCGACCATGGGCGGGTGCATCCCCCCGGTGGAGACGCCCTCGGGCGGCGACGGCAACGTCGGGCTCGACCCCAAGGACTTTCCCGGCCAGCGCATCCAGGGCGAGCCCAACAACACCTTCGATCAACCGCTCGATGTCATCTTCAACGCCTCCGGGCAGGCCTCGCTCACCGGCAGCATCGCCTCCAGCGGCGACGTGGACATCTACCAGCTCGGTCCCTTCACCGCCGGTGACCGCCTGCGCATCGATGTCGGCGCCGAGGGCGGCAGCCTCGACGCGGCCATCGCGGTGTTCGACGAGGGCGGGCGGCTGCTGTTCGAAAATGACGACCGCAACGTCGATCTCAACCAGCTCGATCCCTTCCTCAACGAGGTGATGCGTCGCGACCAGTTGGTCACCTTCCTGGCCATCGCCGCGTCGCCGCTGGCCGGTTCGGGCACCCTCACCGGCAACTACCACGCCGGCATCACCGTGACCCGCGGGGGCGACGTCCCCGCGCCGCAGCCGCAGATCGTGGCCTTGAACTTCGCCGGCGGCACGGCCGTGATCCGCTCCGACGAGATCTACACCGTGGCCCCGTTCGACACGGCGGACATCTCGGCCAGCTACACCGGCATGACCGCCGCGGTTCAGGCCCGGATCGTGGCCACCGTGCTGGAGAACTACGACGGGCTGGCCCTGGATGTGCGGGTCGTGCCGGGGGCGTCGCTGCCGGCCGGTTGCGGCTACTCGACGGTGTACTTCGGCGGGCGGAGCAGCAACTCGTTCGGGGTCTCCGAGTCGGTCGACAACTACAACCGCAAACCCTGCGACAACGCCATCATCTTCACGCGCATGTTCACCCCCACGCGGTTCGGGCGGGTGCTCACCGCCACCGAGCTGGGCACGGCCATCGGCAACGTCGCCGCCCACGAGATCGGCCACCTGCTGGGCCTCAACCACACCGCCGACGTCGAGGATCTGATGGACACGACCGGAACCCCGGACACCTTCCTGTTCGACCAGGACTTCCTCAACGCCCCGCTGGACGAGACCATCTTCCCCATCGGAACGCAGGATAGCCTCTACCTGCTGGTGCAGATCATCGGCACGCTGATGTAGGCCGTTTCCTGGCAGCGACCAGGAGGCGTCAA
>CAYVVX010000513.1:4004-4565 GCA_964455315.1 uncultured Planctomycetales bacterium
ATTCTACTGTTTTGAACCCATCGGGCCCGCGGATCACACGGATGGACGCAGATGAAGAGCCTCCGAATCCCCATCCGCGTCAATCCGCGTCATCTGCGGGCCGTCGCTCCCGCTTCTCCGCCGCCATGATGGCCTCCCATGGAGTGTTCGTCCGACACTGCTTCACGCCTGCCTCCGCACCGCTTCGCTCCTCCCGGAACGCCCTTCGCGTTCCCCCCTCCGAAGGAGGATCAGGCCCCATGCCCCGAATCCGGGATGACTCGCAACGCCGCTCAAACCGGCATCGCGAAAAAACAGGCCGAAACGAAGCCACCGAAACCGCACTGGCACACCCGCCAGTGCGTATGACGCCGCTTCAACTCCCCAAAACGAAGCCAATCGAAGCCACCACTCCCTTCACCGGAGACGGAAACCTTCCACTGCCTCTCGCCATCGGCTACGCTTTCGCCGGGCAACATCACCAGACTTCGACCGGATGGGCTGCCGATGCCTTCAGAGCCTTCTGCCTCTTTGCCGCACAGATCGGGCCCGGCCGATCCGCCCTTGCCGGCACCCGCCGCC
>CAYVVX010000514.1:0-4553 GCA_964455315.1 uncultured Planctomycetales bacterium
AGAGCGGCGCGGAGGACATCCGGCTCGAACGCGAGCACGACCAGTCGGCCGGGCGGAGCCAGCACGATCTCGACGAAGCCCTGGACGCGGCGGAGAAGCGCCGGCAGGGCGCCCTGGAGCAGGTCGAGCAGCAGTACCAGGAGCTGCTCCGCAAGAACCGCGAACAACTGGACGCCGACCTGGAGACATTGCAGCGGTCCGAGCGGTCGGCACGGCAGAAGAGCACCGCGGAGCGGGCCTCCGCCGAGCGCGACATCCAGAAGAAGCACGAAGAGGCCGAGTGGATGGCGACCAGCCTGTACGAGGCGGCCCGCAATCACATCCGCGATGAGCAGCGCCGGCTCAGGGAACGGCATGGCCGCCAGGGCGGTGAGATCGCGGGCCTCGACGACGAGGCGGCCGGCTGGATGCGGCTGTACGGGCAGGACTGGTCGGCGTATGCACCGGCGGAGCCGTCCGGCGGGGGATCGGATGAGGCCGCGGACACGGACCGGGCACCGGCGATCGCGGCGGCGGGCACCTTCGACGAACTGATCGAGCAGGCTCGCGAGCGGTTGGCCGAACTGTCGTCATTGCGCCTGCCGCGTCTGTTCACGGGCGTGCTGCCGTTCCTGTTCGTCGTGCTGGCCCTGGGTGCGGGAGCCGGCGCGGGGCAGTTGATCTGGGCGGGGCTGTCCCTGCACCTGCCTGCCATGCTCACCGGTGCGGCCATCGCGGTCGCGGTGCTGGTGGCTATCGGCCGGGTGGCGAGATCCGCGGCCCATGATCGGGTCGAGCGGGCCGGCTGGCGATTACGCGAGACGTTGGATGCCGCGGAAGCCGCGCGGACCCGGCAACATGCCGAAGCGCTGGCGTCGCTGGAGCATGAACGCGCCGAGGCCGAGCAGAAGCGCCGGATCGAGCTGGACTCGTCCGAAAAGCACCTGGGCCCGCTGCTGGCCAGGGTCCAGGAGAATCATGAAACGACGCTCAAGGCGGTCGAGTCCGAACATCAGCGTTACATGGAGAAGATCGCCGCCCAGAAGCTGCGCGGCGAATCGGAAGCGACCCTCTGGCGACAGCAGCAGCTTGACGAGGTTCAGCGTCGCCACGAGGAACAGCTCGGCCGCGCGAACGAACGTCGACAGGAGTGGCTGCGCGACGATGACGCCCGCTACCAGCAGCGCACCCGCGAACTGTCCGAGCGCTGGCGGGCGAGCCTGGGCGAGCATCTGCCGGCGCTGGAGCCGCCCGGTGGTACCGATCCGTACTGGTCATCCTGGGATGACGCTGCCTGGGAGAGCTGGAAGCCGCCGAAGCGGTTTCCCCGATCGGTGCGTTTCGGCCACGTCGAGGCGGATCTCGCCGGGCTGGTCGAAGGCACGCCCGCTCACCTGGCGATTCCCGACGTGCTGCGCGTGCCGGCGGTGCTCCGTTTCCCCGAGCGCGGTTCGCTGCTGATCCACGCCGATCAGGCCGGTCGCGATCAGGCCATCCGCACCCTGCAACTGACCATGATCCGTTTGCTGACCTGCATGCCCGCGGGCCGGGTCAACTTCACCATCATCGATCCCGTGGGCCTGGGGCAGAACTTCGCGGGGTTCATGCACCTGGCCGACTATGATGAGAAACTGGTCGGCAGCCGCATCTGGACCGAAGGCGAGCAGATCGATCAGCGCCTGGCCGACCTCACCGAGCACATGGAGACGGTGATTCAGAAGTATCTTCGCAACGAGTTCGAGACCATTGACGCCTACAACACCCAGGCCGGCGAGCTGGCCGAGCCGTACCGCTTTCTGACCATCGCCGATTTCCCGGTCAACTTCTCCGACGTGGCCATTCGCCGACTCAACAGCATCGCCAGCACCGGCGCCCGCTGCGGCGTGTATATCCTGGTCGGGCGTGATCTGCGCCAGCCGCTCCCGGCCGGCACGCACATCGACGAGCTGGAAGCCAACAGCGTGAATCTCGAATGCGAGTCCGGCCGCTTTGTCCGGCGGGAGAAGGTCTATCGCCCGTTCCCGCTGGTGCTTGACGAACCGCCTCGTGAGCAGCAGCTGACCAGCCTGTTGCATCGCGTCGGTGTCGAGGCCCAGGAGTCGAAGCGCGTCGAGGTTCCCTTCGAGCACATCGCACCGTCGCCCGACAGGATCTGGACGCTCGACTGCGGCAGCGAGCTGCAGGTGCCCGTCGGTCGCATGGGCGCGACGCGCCTGCAGTCGCTGCGGCTGGGGCGCGGCGTGGCCCAGCACGTGCTCATCGCCGGCAAGACCGGTTCGGGCAAGTCGACGCTGCTGCATGTGCTGATCACCAACCTGTCGCTGTGGTACGGTCCCGACCAGGTCGAGTTTTACCTGGTGGACTTCAAGAAGGGCGTCGAGTTCAAGGCCTACGCGGCGCATGCGCTGCCGCACGCCCGGGCCGTCGCCGTGGAGAGCGATCGCGAGTTCGGGCTCAGCGTGCTGCAGCGCGTCGATGCCGAGTTGAGCCGCCGCGGCACCCTTTTCCGGCAGCTTGGTGTGCAGGATCTGCCCGCGTATCGCCAGGCCTCCGGTGAACCCATGCCGCGCACGCTGCTGATCATCGACGAGTTTCAGGAGTTCTTTTCCGAGGACGACCGGCTCAGCCAGGACGCCACGCTGCTGCTCGACCGCCTGGTCCGCCAGGGCCGGGCCTTCGGCATCCACGTCCTGCTCGGCTCGCAGACCATCGGCGGCACCTCGGGCCTGCCGCGGAGCACGCTGGGCCAGATGGCCGTGCGCGTTGCCCTGCAGACCAGTGAAGCCGACTCGCAGATGATCCTGGGCGATGCGAACTCGGCGGCGCGGCTGCTGTCACGCCCCGGCGAGGCGATCTACAACGACGCCGGTGGGCTGGTCGAGGGCAACAGCCCCTTCCAGGTCGCCTGGCTGGCCGACGAGACGCGCGACCGGCGGCTCGCGGAGGTCGAGCGGCGGGCCCGCGAACAGGGCGCGCTTCCGGCCGAGCCCGCGGTGGTCTTCGAGGGCAACATCCCCGCCGATCCCGCGTCGAATCCGCTGCTGGCGGGGTTGATCGAGCAGCCGGCGTGGTCCGAGCGGGTGGTCGCGCCGCGGGCCTGGCTGGGCGAGCCGGTGGCGATCAAGCCGCCCACCGATGTGCTCTTCCGAAGGCAGAGCGGCGCCAACCTGCTCATCGTCGGGCAGCAGGAGGAGTCGGCGCTGGCCATGCTGGCGTCGGCCATGGTGTCGCTGGCGGCCCAGCTCGCACCAGGGAAAGCCACTTTCCACGTGTTCGACGGGAGCCCGGTGGATTCGTCGCTGGCTCAGGTGTTCCCGCGGATTCAGCAGGTGCTGCCGCACGAGGTGAAGCTGGTGGCATGGCGCGATGTCGAGGCCGGGCTCAACCTGCTGGCGGAGGAGCTCCAGCGGCGACGCGAGGGCGGCGACGCGGAGGCGTCGGCGTTCATCATCGTCTACGGACTGCAGCGTTTCCGCATGTTGCGGCGGCAGGAGGAGTCGTTCAGCTTCTCCGCCGATCCGGAGGACAAGCCGCCCGCGTCGGATCGGCAGTTCGCGGAACTGCTCCGCGAAGGTCCGCCGGTGGGGCTGCACGTGCTGGCCTTCGCCGATACGCCCGCCACCGTCGAGCGCACCTTCGACCGCGCCGCCATGCGCGAGTTCGACTACCGCGTGCTGTTCCAGATGTCCGCGTCGGATTCCAGCAACCTGATCGACTCGCCGCTGGCCAACAAGCTGGGCATGCACCGGGCCCTGGCCTACAGCGAGGAGCAGGGCACGGTGGAGAAGTTCCGGCCCTACGCGCTGCCTGGCGGGGAATGGCTGGAGCGGGTGGGGGAGAAGCTCAGAGGAAGCCAAAGATAGTGGGCCACGGGGGCCTGCTTACGCGCGTCTGACTACGCACACTGGCTGATCTGCGACGACGGAAAGACCTCGCGCAGGCGGGCCAGCAGCCCGCTGCCCAGTACCACGTCCATCTCCACGCTGTGATCCACGTAGCGCCGGTCCAGCACTTCGGCGTGCTTCTCGACAAAGGCAATGGCTCTGCCATCGGCGTTGGACAGCCGGATGGTGGCCCGCTGCGGCGGCCCGGATACCAGCGTCCGCACGGCGTCGATGAGCTGCGGGATGCCCGCCCCGGTGATCGAGGAGACCGGCAGGGCATCGGGCAGCTTATGCCGGAGAATCAGCAGCGACGCGGGATCCTCGAGCACGTCGGTCTTGTTCAGCGCCACCAGCGTCTTGTGTCCGGCACAGCCCAGTTCGGCCAGCACGTCGGTCACCGCCTGGTACTGTTCCCAGGCCTGCGGCGAGGCGGCGTCGACGACGTGCAGCAGCAGGTCGGCGTGGATGGCCTCCTCCAGCGTGGCCTTGAACGACGCCACCAGGTGGTGCGGCAGGCGGCGGACGAACCCGACCGTGTCGGACAGCAGGCAGTAGTCGCCGCTGCCCAGGTTCCAGCGGCGGGTCTTGGTGTCGAGGGTGGCGAACAGCCGGTCAGCCGCCAGCACCGCCGCGCCGGTCAGCGCGTTCATCAGCGTGCTCTTGCCGGCGTTGGTGTACCCGACCAGCGAC
>CAYVVX010000515.1:0-4549 GCA_964455315.1 uncultured Planctomycetales bacterium
GGTATTTTACAGAGCCCGGGCGGTTTTGATAAGAATATCACATGGGATTGATCTGACTCCGGAAGGTTATGCGACGGGTATCGCCGGTTCCGACCTCGTCCGGGGAGCGATGCTCACCAGTCCCTACCCTCTCCTCCATCCGGTCCCGTCGGCGCGGTCTTCCAGGGTGATGCCCAGGCCCGTGAGCCGGTCGCGGATCAGGTCGGCGAGGGGGAATTGTTTGGACTTGCGAGCCTCGGCGCGGACGGCGATGAGCACCTCCATCAGTTCTGCGGTGAGCCCGTCGCCGCCTTCAGGCCGAGCCGGTCGGGTCTCGAACAGTCCGAGCAGCCCGCCAAGTCCGCGAAGCATCTGCACCGCGCCGCAGATCAGGTCGATGGACCGCTGCGGGGCCCTGGCGTCGATCCGCTGGGACTCGATGAAGCGGTTGACCGCCCCGGCGATCTCGAACATCACCCCGACGGCGCCGCCGGTGTTGAAGTCGTCATCCATGGCTTCCAGGAAGCGGAGCCGATGGTCGAGGCACTCGGCCACGAACTGCCGCTCGGCCTCCGTCTCGGCCGACTGGTGGAGCTGGTCGAGGCTGTCTCCACCGGCGTAGGGATCGCGGCGGGAGACGCGCTCGAGGCGCTCGAAGAGGCGGTAAAACGTGTCCAGGCCCTTGCGCTTGGAGGCCAGCTCGTCATCCGAGAATTCGATTGGCGAACGGTAGTGGGAGCTGAGAATCAGGAAGCGGAGCAGCTCCGGCGGGTGCTTCTGCAGCAGGTGGTCGAGGGTCAGCTCGTCCATCTTTTTGCGCATTCCCTCGTCCGACTTGCTGATCTTCTTGGTATTGAAGCGGGTCAGACCGTTGTGCAGCCAGTACCTGGCGAAGGGCTTGTCGAAACAGGTCTCCGACTGGGCGATCTCGTTCTCGTGGTGGGGGAAAATCAGATCCATGCCCCCGCCGTGAATGTCGAAGCTCTCGCCGAGCAGCTTGACGCTCATGGCCGAGCACTCGATGTGCCAGCCGGGGCGTCCCCGGCCCCAGGGCGAGTCGAACTTGACCTCGTCGGGCTCGTCGGGCTTGGCCGCCTTCCAGAGGGCGAAGTCACCGGGATTGCGCTTCTCGCTACCGGCGAGTTCGCGCCCGCCGGCGACCTGGTCCTCCGGCTTGCGGCCGGACAGCTTGCCGTAGTCATCGTCGGCGCTGACGTCGAAGTAAACGTCGCCGCCGGACACGTAGGCGGCGTTCTTGTCGATCAGCCTGCGGCAGATGTCGATGATGTCGTCGATGTGCTCACTGGCCTTGGGCATGTGATCGATGGAACGGACGTTGAGCTTGTCGAGGGCGTCGAGATATTTGGCGGTGATGGCTTCGGCCAGCTCGAACACGCCCAGCCTGCGGGACCGGGCTTCGGCGATGAGCTTGTCCTCGACATCGGTGATGTTGACCACCCAGGTGACCTCGTACTGCTTGAAGCTCAGGTAGCGTTTGATGGTGTCGAAGATCACCGGGCCGACCGCGTGACCGATGTGGCTGGGCTTGTACACGGTGGGCCCGCACAGGTACATGCCCACCTTGCCCGGCACCACCGGGGTGAACAGTTCCTTGGTCTGCGACAGGGTGTTGAAGACTCTCAGTGACATCAATGCAGTCCCACCACGGCGGTACAGGCGACCGCTTCCCCGCGCCCGACCGCGTCCACACCTTCGCTGGACTTGGCCTTGACGCTGACCGCGTCCGCGTCGACTCCCAGCAGGTCAGCCAGCGACCGGCGGATGGCCGGCTTATGGGCTGACAATCGGGGGCGCTCCAGATGGATGATCACATCCACGTTCACGATGGCGCGGCCGGCGGCGCCCATCCGGCGGACCGCCTCCACGAGCAGCCGGCCGCTGTCGGCGTCCTTGTACGCCGGGTCGCTGTCCGGGAACATCTCCCCGATGTCCGGCAGACCCGCGGCTCCGGCGATGGCGTCGATCACCGCGTGCAGCACCACGTCACCGTCGCTGTGCCCCAGCGGGCCCACTTCGGCGGGGATGGTCACGCCGCCCAGCACCATGCGCCGGCCGGGCACCAGCCGGTGAAGGTCGGTCCCGATGCCCACACGGCGGACGGTATCACGCTGCGGCCCTTGCACGCACGCCTCCGAGCACCCGGTTGGCCGGCGGAAGCCGGTTTCAGGCGCGCCGACGCCCCTGACCACGCCGCCATCGGCGAGGCCGGGCTCCAGAATGGTACCGGCAAGCGGCCCGCCCCGCAAAAACGGGTCGCTGAGAGGCGCTGCCACCGCCTGCTGCTCCCAACGCAGAATAAAGTACGGACGGACTTTCGTCGCCCTGCCCGTCCCCAACCTCATGTGGGACAAGGCCCTGCGCGCTTCGCCTCAATATCAACAATCGCAATAGAGTGTCCGTATTGACATAAGTATTTGTTATGGTAGGATGGCACGGCTATGTACCTCGAGGCCTTGAAGATCTTTTGCGACGTCGTCCGGCAGAGGAGTTTCAGCCGGGCGGCGGCAGTGAACCGGATCACCCAGTCCGCGGCCAGCCAGAACGTTCTCCAGCTGGAAAAGAGCCTGGGGGTACGGCTGATCGACCGGTCCAAGCGTCCGCTGCAACTGACGCCCGAGGGGCAGGTGTACTTCGAGGGCTGCAAGCCGCTGGTGGAGCGCTACTACGCGCTGGAGGCGGAGGTCAAGTCGCTGAGCCAGGAAGTGAGCGGATCGGTCTCGGTGGCGGCGATTTACTCGGTGGGCCTGGGGGACATGAGCCGGTACCTGCAGCAGTTCGCCCGGCTGTATCCGCGGGCCGGCGTGCGGCTGGCTTACCTGCATCCGCACCGGGTGTATGAAAGCGTGGTCAACGAGGATGCGGACATCGGGCTGATCTCCTACCCGACCCACCGCCGGGGCCTGCAGTCGGTGTCGTGGCGGGACGAGCTGATGTGCGTGGTGTGCGGACCGAAACATCCGCTGGCGAGCAAGTGCCAACTGACCGGCGGAGACCTCGACGGGCAGTCGTTCACCGCGTTCGATGAGGCCTTGATCATCCGGCGGGAGATCGACCGCCAGCTGCGCAAGTACCGCTGCGAGCCGAAGGTGGTGATGGCCTTCGACAACATCGAGACCATCAAGCGGGCGGTGGAGATCGGCGATACGCTGGCCATCCTGCCGGAGATCACGGTGGGCAACGAGGTCCGCGCCGGCGTCCTGGTGGCGATTCCGCTGAGCGCGCCGACCCTGGTTCGGCCCATGGGCATCATCTATCGCCGCGGTGGTGAGCTGCCCAAGACGGTACGCATGTTCATCAATCTCATCCGCGGGATCGACCAGATCGGCAGCGGCGACATGACGTCGACCGCCGGCTCCAGCGGGCAGGGAGGCGGCGGCAACCCACGAACTCAGGAAGCGAAAGTGACGGTCGGAGCATGAAGCGACCCATGAGCCTGCCCCCGGCGGGCCTTTACGATCCGGATTACGAGCACTCCAACTGCGGCGTGGGCATGGTCGCCAGTCTGAAGGGCGTCAAGTCCCACGACATCGTGCACAAGGCCATCGAGATTCTCAAGAACCTCGAGCACCGCGGCGCCTGTGGATGCGATCCCGAAACCGGCGACGGGGCGGGCATCCTGTTGCAGATCCCCCATGCCTTCTACCAGGACGCCTCGGGGCTGAAGCTGCCCGAACCCGGCGCCTACGGCACCGGTATGGTCTTCCTGCCCCGCGATGCCGGCCAGCGCCGCACCTGCGAGCAGATGTTCGAAACCGTCGTCCGCGAGGAGCGCCAGGAATTCCTCGGCTGGCGCGACGTGCCCCGTAACAGCGAAGTGCTCGGGCGCGTGGCCCGCGACGTCGAACCGGCCATGCGGCAGATCTTCATCGGCCGCGGCCAGGGGCTCGCCGACGAGGCCGCCTTCGAGCGGAAGCTGTTCGTCATCCGCAAGCGCATGGAGCGGATGGTCCGCGAGTCCGGGCTGGCCGAGGCGGTGTACTTCTACGTGCCCAGCCTGTCCTGCCGGACGATCGTGTACAAGGGACTGCTGCTGGCCGCACAGATCGAGCCGTTCTTCGACGACCTCCGCGACCCCAAGCTGGTCAGCGGCCTCGCGCTGGTCCACCAGCGCTACAGCACCAACACCTTCCCCACCTGGGACCTGGCCCATCCGTTCCGGTTCCTGGCCCACAACGGGGAGATCAACACCCTGCGCGGCAACATCAACTGGATGAACGCCCGCGAGGGGTTGTTCGAGTCGCCGCTGTTCGGTGATGACATGCCCAAGATCCTGCCCATCACCCGGCAGGGAGCCAGCGACTCGGCGACGCTGGACAATGCTGTCGAGCTGCTCTACCACACCGGCCGGCCGCTGCCGCTGTGCATTGCCATGCTCATTCCCGAAGCGTGGCAGAATCACCGCACCATGAGCGACAGCAAGAAGGCGTTCTACGAGTATCACTCCTGCCTGATGGAGCCGTGGGACGGTCCCGCGTCGATCAGCTTTACCGACGGCAAGGTGTTCGGGGCGGTCCTGGACCGCAACGGGCTGCGCCCCTCTCGCTACATG
>CAYVVX010000516.1:0-4537 GCA_964455315.1 uncultured Planctomycetales bacterium
CTTCGTAGAGAACTAGTTTCTGATCATGATATTGAAGTATGTGTTTAAGATAGAGGTCGCCGACTTCTTCTTTAACCGCTATGGGTGCTATCAGATTCTCTGCTTTCCTGAACAGGTGGGAATTAGCCAACACAGTGGGCAGTTTAGCGTCCAGATTCGGGGCAAGCTGCGAAAAATGCTCACTAAGCATAAGCGCATTAACTGGCACTGTAATCGGCGTTGTAAAAAACCTCATATACCTAGCGCGATCAGGGGTGGCAAGCATAGCTACAACTGCATCACACGAGCGCTTGGTACAGAGCTCAGTTCTGGCGGAATCCAATGTGAGGCAGTCGCTTGCGACCGATAGACCTGCATAGTTTAGAAAGGCCTCGAAGACGCTTCCGAAAAAGCCCTGGTCGGTGCCTTGACGGTTTGCTCCGAAGCAAGGGTACACAATCACCCCTGCAATGAAAGGGCGGTCCTGAGCTTGGAGATGTAGGCCGGGGTCGGTTAGCACGGTTGGAGCTTGCTGTGCCGTTTTCTTGCACGCTTCGAGCAACCGATCTCGGAAGGCATCAAAATCGGTATTAGGGCTGCTTAAGGGAAAGAGAGCTGTTATTAAGCCCGGCAAATGCTTCGGGGAAGGGCGGCGGTGTCCAAGCAACCAGGAGTTGAACGTTGAATGAGCGACGCCAGCACGTTTGGCCGCTTCTCGTATCGTGTATCCTGGGTTGCTCTCGCGGCATCTGCCCCACTCGGCTCCGAGGAGGTTGCGGAGCTCTAGGAATTGTGGCTCTTGTATTGGCTCGCGTGGCACAGGCCGGCTCCTCGCGCAAATCCACAATCGATAATCGGTATTCTAACCCAAAACACACGCCAGTGCAACTTCGGACGAAGTGGATCTGCGTTTTCCTGTGTTATGGTGTATAACAGTAATATTTAAAATGTAACGTTTTCTTCCCGTGGCACCGTGGAGTAGTTGAAGGTGAAGAAGTCACAGTATCGGTTTGGCAGAGCACTCGGCGAAGAAGATAAGGCAGAATTCTTAGCGGCGCTTGAGGAAATGCCATTCAGGGCAATTTCCGTTGACGTCCCGAGAAGGAATGTGGAGATGCTGGTTGAGTTGCCCGCTCCTCATTTGATTTCGCAAGGCTTTGCATTCCAAGTGAGGCCGCTTTCAGGCGAGGTGGCCTACATAGAGACCATGAGGAACACAACCAGCCTATCCCGGGCTACCTCGGAATTCTTGGAGGTCAGAGTGGGAGTGCCGATAAGGTATGTTCTTTTTTATTATAAGCCGTTGCATTCGCAAGAATACGGCGACTAGCACTAGCCGCAAACAGGAGCCCAAGCAAAGATAAAGTAGCGATCGTGATGGGATTATGCGCGAATGAAGAGCCTTCGCCTGCTTTCAACCTGTACAGTGCTGTAGGATAACACCCACTCGCGGCGGCAGCAACAGTCCCGCCTCGAAAAGCTGCCGCCGGACTCGGCGAAATGCCTGCCGATCCGTCGCGACGACCAGAACACGGCCGAATCCGGCGAGGAGGTCTTTCCGCACGTTAGATACGACGTTGGAATTCCCCGTTTCGATCTCGATGGCAACGCTCTCGGCACGCTTTCGGGCCAGTACGTCAACGGTGCCGCCGGAGCGGCGTGGGGCTTCCAGGGTTACGCGGTAGCCCCTCTGTCGGTATCGCTCGGCAAACATCCGCTTCCAGTATTCATGAGCGAGCGAGCCGCGGCCGGCGGTATCCTCTGTCAGGCCGAGGCGGTGGCGGGCTCCGACAGTGATTCGCAGCAACAAGCGGCGGGTGCGACCTATGGGGACTTCCTGATCCTGCAGGACACCCGCCAGGAGCAGGTGCTGTTTGAGCCGATTGCCCTTGTCGGCGCTGAACCCGAGCCGGCGATAGCGCTTGTCCACCCCATCATCCGGATGGCACAGTACATCCTCCACGAAGCGCAGCGCCTCCTCCGAAAGCGGCGTATCCGCGGCCCGAGAGCGTTCCTCGGGGTCGGATTCGAGGGTTTGTGGGGGTTTGGGGGCCGAGAGTGATCGCTTCTCATCAAGGTACTCCCGCAGCCAGGCGTCGCTGACGGCTCCCTTCTGGAAGTGCAGCAGCGGAAACGACACCAGAAAGGGTTGGGGCCAGCGATCTTGCAGCTTGACCACGCCCTGGCCGACCGGCAGACGGCTGAGCCAGGGCTTCTCGTCTTCGTCCAGCAGGGAGAGGGCGGCGGCTTTGTTCACGTCGCGCGGGTCTTTCTGGTTGAGGCAGATGCTGGTGTAGGTATTTCCCAGGACCACGGGGGAAATCAGATGCGGGTGCTGGTCGATGATGACCATGGCGATGCCCACTTCGCGGCATTGCCGCAGGAGCGTGTGCATGAGCGTCTCGCGGTGGCGCTGGGATTCGTAGAAGACATGGTGGGCCTCCTCGACGAACACGACCAGTTGCAATTGCTCGCGACGGCCGGCGATGAGCTGGACGTGGTAGATCCACAGGAGGAGCAGCGGCACGAGGAACGCCTTCGCTGCCTGGCTGAGGCCCTCCAATTCGAGGATCGTTGACTGTTGCAGGAGCGCATGCACGAGCGTCCGCTGATCGGTCGCGGCGGCGGGGGAATCGGTGAGGGCGGCACTCCGGAGGGCTCGGGTGGCGGTGGCTTTCCAGCCGTGGGCACGGCCCTTGACCTCCAATCCCTCCAGAATGGTCAACACGCCGCGCAGCGTCGGCGGCGTGGGCTGCCGATACGCTGTGATGAGGGCTCGCTGCAGCACGTCCTTGGCCCCCTCGCCCATCGTGTAGGCGGCGGCGAGCACGTCCACCAAGTGGTTCAGATAGACCTGCCGCTCGGTGCCCGGCGGAGGGATGAGCGGGTTGAAGATGAACGGACGCAGAGAGGAGCCGGGCGTGTAGACCTGGATTCGGCGGGGCAGGTGCGGGAGCAGGTGCCGCGCTGTTTTCTTCCAGTCAAGAAACAGGAACGGCACCCGCGCACGAGCCAGTTGCGCCATCAGATGGAATGCGACGTTGGTCTTGCCGGCGCCCGATCTCCCGAAAATGGCCAGGTTCTGGAGCAGTTCCTCGGAACGCAGTCCGCACGGCCAGCGCGGCTTGCCGTAGACGATCGTGCCAAGATGGAACCGGCCCTGGATGCGTTTCGGGGGCGGCAGGGACAACAGCAATGCGCGGTCAAGATTACCGAACGTGCGGTGAGCGACGGTGAGAATCTGCCGTTCCAATAGTGAGCGAGTCTCGTCGTCCACCACCGGCAGCAACTGCCGCCAGCGGGCCACGCGCTTTGGAACGAGGGGCTGGAGCTTGTCGAGAGCACGCTGCAAGTGTTTGGCGGTGGTCGGCATGGTCAACTCAGCACGTCGTGCCGCTTGAGCAGCACGAAGAGTTTTTCATGGAGTTCGCTGAGCTTGTCGTGATACCGGGCCATGCGCCGGCGGCGCTCCACGTCGACCTGGAAAAGCTTGTCCTCCAGCTTTTCGCGGCCGGAAAAATCGTAGCCCAGCAGCCGGTCCAATTGCCGTTCGCTGTAGAACTCGATCTGCCGCAGCCTGGTCATGTCCTCGTTATGGATGGCCTTGACGCGATCCAATTGTTCCGAGACGAACGCGATGTCGCGCTCGACGAGCCCCAGCGGTGTGGCCTGTTCGCGGTGATGGAGGCGGGAGCGAATGGTCCTGGCCTGTTCCTCGATCCGCCCGATCAGCGAGGACACGGAGGCACCTCGGGCCGGCGATGGGAGCACCAACTCATTGACTGTGCATCGTCGTGGCATGCGTTCCTTTCGCGCATCCCCTCACCACCACACCCGCGCCGGCCGATCCAGGCGGACAAGCAGGTCACGGAGCGGGACGCCGATCTCGGTAAGCTCGTAGCGCGGATGATGCCGGCGCCGGAACACCACCTTCCGGGCAATCATGCGGGCCACGAACAGCCGCAGTACGTCGCGGACGTTGTTGGCGCTCATCCGCACCTGCGGGTTCTGCTGGCGGGCCAGACGCCGAATCTGCACCGCCTGCAACGGTTCATGGATAACCTTCAAGACGGCCGAGCGATGCCGAAAACAGACCCAGCCGTACAGATGCCAGTCCACCTGCGGGAATTCGTGGGCCAGCGGCTCTAATCGAAGATGCTCCCGCAGGCGGGCCTGCCAACGACGGCCTTCGTCCGTGACCCAGTAGAGCCGGTTCTGTTGCGATCCCTCGTTCAGGCAAGTGATGATCGCGCGTCGCGACAGCTCGCGCAGCGAACGACTGCACCGATCGAGCGGCAATTCAGCGTGGTCGGCCAGGTGCTGCGCGGTCATGGGCTGCCGCAGGTGCACGAGCACCGTCTGTCGACGCGGGCTCTGCATCAGCCAACGGAACAGGTCGTGATTCATGGTGCGGAAGGGGTGGCCGTGGCGGTGTGTCGGGGAAGACAACACGTGCGGAACACAAGCGCCGCCGCAGCCGAGGGAGTAACGGGAGTCGTGTAATACTACTCCGACACCGAATATCTGAACACATTGAGATTTGTGTCGTATAGAAGTA
>CAYVVX010000517.1:0-4534 GCA_964455315.1 uncultured Planctomycetales bacterium
AGGAAGGCCTGGCGGTGGGCATCATCGCCGCCCAGTCGATCGGCGAGCCGGGCACGCAGTTGACCATGCGGACGTTCCACACCGGCGGCGTGGCCACCCGTGCGGTGGTGGACAACCAGTTGTTCAACGCCCAGCCGGGCAAGATCGTGTTCCACGATCTGAACGTGGTGGAGGTTCCGGCGGTCGGGGACATCCCGGCGCGGACGGTGGCCCTGAAGCGCAACGGCGAAATCGCGGTGGTCGATTCCAAGGGACGCGAACTGGAGCGCTACAAGGTGCCTTACGGTGCCGAGGTTTTGGTCAAGCCCGACCAGCAGGTTCCGGCGCGGACCATCCTGGCGGCGTGGGATACCCACCTGACCCCGATCCTCGCCGAGGTGGGCGGCCTGATCCGGTTCCACGACATCGCCGAGGGCGAGACGGTGCGGCTGGAGCAGGAGCGGGCCGGCGCCAAGTACATCGTCATCGAGCACAAGGGCGAGAAGCACCCGCAGATCATCATCGAGGACCGCGAAGGCGCCGTGCTCGACTACCACTACCTGCCAGCGAAAGCCCGTATCGAAGTCAAGGAGGGCGATGCGATCGTGCCCGGCGTGCTGCTGGCCAGGCAGCCGCGGGCCATGGCCGGGACGCAGGACATCACCGGCGGTCTGCCGCGGGTGACCGAGATCTTCGAGGCCCGCAAGCCCAAGGAGCCGTCGGTGATCGCGGAGATTTCCGGCACCGTGGAGATCCGGGCGGACAAGCGGCGCGGCAAGATGACCATCGTGGTCCGCTCGGAAGGCGGCATGGAGAAGGAGCACCACGTCCCCCAGGACAAGCAGCTGCTGGTGCACGCGGGCGACTACGTCGAGGCGGGCGACCCGCTGGTGGAAGGCCCGCTGGTGCCGCACGACATCCTGCGGATCAGGGGCGAGGAGGCCCTGCAGAACTACCTGCTGGCCGAGGTGCAGGGCGTCTACCGCAGCCAGAACGTGACCATCAACGACAAGCACGTGGAGATCATCCTGAACCAGATGCTTCGCAAGGTGAAGATCGACGCGCCGGGCGACAGCACCTTCCTCCCGCTGGAGGTGACGGACAAGTTCCGTTTCCGCGGCGAGAACGAACGCTTGAGCAAGAGCGTGAAGATCAAGGATCCCGGCGACAGCCAGCTCCTGGCCGGCTCGATCGTGCCCCGGCACGAGTTCGACGCGGTGGTGGCCAAGGTCGAGGAAGACGGCGGCACGCCGCCGACCAAGGACCGCAAGCCGCGTCCGGCGACCGCCAAGACGCTGCTGCTGGGCATCACCAAGGCGTCGCTGCAGAGCGAGTCGTTCATCTCGGCGGCCAGCTTCCAGGAGACGACCAAGGTGCTGACCGAGGCGGCTATCAGCGGCCAGATCGACACGCTGGTGGGGCTCAAGGAGAACGTGATCCTGGGCCACCTGATCCCGGCGGGTACGGCCTTCCGTCCGTACACCGACCTGCGCGTACGGCACCTGGCCGAGCCGGTCCCCGAGCGGGAGGTGGCGCCGCTGGAGGCCCACGCGATGATGCAGGAAGCGGCCCAGGCGGCCGGCGAGCTGGCCGGCGCGGCCACCCCCTCCCCGGCGACGGGAGCCGGTGCGGACAAGCTCACCCCGATCGAGGAGCAGCGCGACCAGAGTCATTGACCGGGGGGCTGGTGTTCGCAGGGCCCGGTTGGTAAGATACGTGGCTTCCCCGTGAGCCGGTCTGTGCCGGTCGAACGGGACGAGGAACGAGGACAGGTATGCCGACGATTAATCAGCTCATCCGCCTGGGTCGGCGGAAGCAGAAGGCCAAGAGCAAGGTTCGCGACCTGGAGCAGTCGCCGCAGAAGCGGGGCGTGTGCCTGATCGTGAAGACGCAGACGCCCAAGAAGCCGAATTCCGCGCTTCGGAAGGTGACCCGCGTACGGTTGACCAACGGCAAGGAGGTCACCGCGTACATCCCGGGCATCGACCACAACCTGCAGGAGCACTCGATCGTGCTCATCCGCGGAGGCCGGGTTCGCGATCTGCCGGGCGTGCGCTACCACGTGATCCGCGGAGCCTTGGACTGCCAGGGTGTGCAGGGCGACAAGGAAAACCGCCCGCGCAACCGCAGCCGGAGCAAGTACGGCGTCAAGCGGCGCAAGTAGCCGCGTTTGCCGGCCACGCCATGCGGCCGCCGGCGTGAAAAAGCAGGCGGAAAACCGGCTTTTTGGATTGATCTTTCCTTAGCGAAGACTTATCATAATGTCGGAGGCTGGTACTGAGAAGCTGCTGATCCGGTGAGATTGGCTCATGGGCGGCGGGGTTCAGTGCCGATACCTCCGAGCGAAGGATGTCTCTTATTGGGCCCGTCGACGGCGGTCGGCGGGAAGGGCCAAGCCCGGCGACGTTTCCGGCTGGCGCTCCTTGGCCGGCCCGGGATGACCCGGGAGGTTTTGCCCAGAAAGGAGGTTGATCCGTTGACATATGACATAGGTGCGCTGCTGTAGGCAGCTCCAACGCAAGCTGCGTTACAGCAGCCACTCAGGACAAGCGGGCCCGCGATTCAGATGAATCGTCGGGTCCGCTTCTTTTTCGGCGGGGCGGCCCGGCCTGAGACCGCCGGTATGGGCGTCGGTTTCTCCGGCCAGCACCTTCCAGGTTCTGGAGACCCGTGGGCGGCAGCCGTTGGGGCCGCGGCGGGTCGTCTGGGTATAATCCCTCCCGATGCGCCTGTTCGCGTCGGGTTCGCGGGCTCCGCCGGCTCCACAGAGGAACCTCTCATGGCCATGACATTCGTTGGGTTGATGCTGCTGTTCAACAGTAAGGACCTGGACGGCTGGGTGACGCTGGAGGGGAAGTGGGCGGTGGAGCACGCGACCATCGTGTGCACGGCGGCGCCGGCGGCGATTCGCGCGTCCTATGAGTCGGACGCCTACGAGGCCCAGTTCGAGTATCGCAAGGCGGACAAGGGTCTCCATGAGCTGTTCGTGCATTCGAAGATGATAGCCGGTGGGGCGCGGCTGGTGTTGACGCCGGCCGGGGCGCTGGCGGGGGAGTCGGCGGACAGCGGCCAGGCGAGGGCGGGCGACCCTGACAAGTGGATCAAGGTGCGGCTGAAGGTGGACGGCGGGAAGGTGATGGTCCGTTCGATGACCTCGCGCGGGGAGCCGCTGGGGGAGGCCGAACTGACGCTGCCGGAGGGTGCGCGGGGGTTCCTGCGTTTCCAGTCGACGGAGCCGGGGCTGGAGCTGCGCAACATCGCGGCCCGCGAGACGGACTTCCGGCCGATGTTTGACGGGCGGACGCTCAAGGGCTGGGAGATCCTGTATCCGAAGGATCCGAACGATCCGGGCTGGGTGGCGCATGCGGACGGGACCATCGAGTGCCGCGGGCGGCGGAGCGGCTGGCTGCGCACCTTGGAAAGCTACAGCGACGTGATCGTGCGGCTGGAGTACCAGTTGCCGCCGAGCGGCAACAGCGGACTGTTCCTGCGGGCGCCGATCGAGGGACGGGTGAGCCGGATCGGTCTGGAATTCCAGCTCCTGGATGACGAGGCGTACCCGAAGCTCAAGCCGGCGCAGCACACCGGGTCGGTTTACGACGGCATTCCTCCCGAGGTGCAGGTGCCGGCGCCGGCGAACCAGTGGAACGCGCTGGAGGTGATGGTGGACGGGAAGCATGTGCGGACGATTCTCAACGGCGTGCAGCTCTACGATGCCCAACTGGATGATGCGAAGAAGGACACCAACAGCGATGTGCGGCCGCTGTCGACGCGGCGGCTGGAGGGGTTCATCGGCCTGCAGGATCATTCGACACCGGTGCGGTTTCGGAACGTGCGCATCCGGGAACTGAAGAGAAGCGGGAAGCCGGCGGCGGGTAAATAGGCGAGGTGCGTGATGGCGAAGTCGAAGGAGAGTTTCGAGGAGTTGATGGCGGCGCTGGAGGCCAAGGCGACGGCGCTGGAGGAGGGCAAGATCGGGCTGGAGGATGCGGTTGCGGAATACGAGGCGGCCATGAAGATCAAGCAGCGGTGCCTGGCGATCCTGTCCAGCGCGGAGGCGCGGATTCAGCAGTTGCAGCTCGCGGCGGACGGGACGCTGGAGGCGGGGCCGTTGGAAGAGGCGGGCGGAGAAGTCGAGAGCGCCGATGACGAAGCGGCCCAGTGAGGCTTGAGTTCGCGTCGCCACGGGACGGTTGATGATCTACCTGGACAACAACGCGACGACGCGGATGGATGAGCGGGTGGTGGAGGCGATGCTCCCGTACCTGCGGGAGCAGTACGCGAATCCATCGAGCGTGCATCACTTCGGACAGCAGGCCCGGCATGCGGTGGAGGAGGCCCGGGCGTCGATGGCCGGCCTGCTGGGGGTGCGTGCGCGGCAGCTGGTGTTCACCGGCGGCGGGACGGAGGCGAACCACCTGGCGATCCGCCTCATCATCTCCGCGCTCGGCACGGGCATCCGCGAGACGTTCGACGAATCGCGCCTGCGCTACCACAAGATCATCATCATGACCGACGCGGACGTCGACGGCGCGCACATCCGCACGCTGCTGCT
>CAYVVX010000518.1:0-4531 GCA_964455315.1 uncultured Planctomycetales bacterium
GTTGATGCCGGCGCAGCGCCAGTGCAGTTCGGCGTAGGGGATGCCGGCGTAGTCGGCGAGCTGGTGGCTGGTGCCCTGGACGCTGTGGCACAGGCCGACGACGCGGACGGGGCTGTGCCGGGTGGCCGCGAGGCACATGATGCCCATGGGGTTGGTGTAGTTGAGCACCCAGGCGTTCGGGCAGAGGGCCTCGATGTCGTCGAGGACGTCGAGAAAGACGGGCACGGTGCGGAGGGCCTTGAAGAGCCCGCCGGGCCCGAGGGTGTCGCCGATGCACTGGTCGACGCCGTATTTCAGGGGGATGTCGTTGTCGAAGCGGACGCAGGCGGTGCCGCTAACCTCGATGCAGTTGATGACGTAGTCGGCGCCGGGGAGGACGGCGCGGCGGTCGGTCGAGGCGGTGACCGTCCAGGCGCGATTCATCTTCGCGGCGATGGCGCGGCCGAGCTGTTCGGCGAGCTCGAGTCGGACCGGGTCGACGTCGACCAGGGCCATCTCGCCGCGGTCGGCGCCGGGGATGTTGAGCACGTCGGTGAACAGGTTCTGGAGGAAGAAGCTTCCGGCGCCGAGGAAGACGATCTTCAGGGGGCGGTCGACCTGGGGGAGGATGCCGAGGTTATCGGCGCGGCGGCTGTGTTCGGCGTGGCCGGTGGTGTTGTCGGACATGGGGTCGGGCTCCGTGGGTTGGGCGTACTACGCCGGCTGGTTCTGGCAGGCGTGCGGCGGGCATGATGATCGGGCAGAGGTCAGCGGGTCAAGGTCTGGCCGCGGGCGGCTTCGAGCCGCGGAGGAGAGGCGTGCCGCCAGATTGCACCTGTCGCGGGGACGACCTACGATGAGTCGTATGCCCGATGCGGCGACGGCGGCAAGCACGATGATCCTGGCGGTGTTCGAATGGCAGCGCGTGCCGGTGGCCGCGTGGGTGATCGTGCTGGCGGCGGCCGTGTTCGCCGTCGAGTTCATCGTGCTGAAGGTGCGGCTGCATCGGCACGGCGCGGTGAACGACGTGGCCGAGCGGCGGCTGATCGCGGTGGCGACGGCGCTGCGGAATCATGCCCGGGATCACGGGCAGTTGCTGCCCGGGCGGCTGGAGGAGCTGGGTCTGCCCGGAAGCGAAGCGGTCGCATATCGCGCGGTGCCCCGGCTGGACGAGGACGAGCGGCTGATCCTGGTGCACGATGTCGAGCCGGTGCGGAGGGTGATCGAGTTTCCGGTGATGCGTGCCGGGCGGGGACTGATCTTCTGCAACGGGCGGCTGCACGTGGTCAGCGAGGACGTGTTCGACAAGCTTCGCGTGGCGGATGATGCGCTGCGCGATCGGCTGGGGCTGGAGCCGATCGAGTTCGCCCGCGGGCCGGGCGACAGCGACGCTTCCGAGTCGAAGGCATCAAACGAAGGGTGATCCGGGCATGGCGATCAAGCAGGATGCGGACGAGATTCAGCAGCGGGTGTGCCGCGGCTGTAGCCAGACGTACAAGTATCCGGTGCTGCGCAGCGGGGCGACGCGGTTTTACTGTGAAAGTTGCATGGGGCTTCCGGCGAATATCCGGGCGACGTTCGAGGCGTTCAACAAGCGGCTGAACGCGCTGGCCGGCGCGGTAAAGAAGCTGGAGAAGGCGGTCGGCGGACCGGCGGCGGCCAAGGGTGCGGCCCGCGGGGGACAGGATGGCTGATCCACGTCACGACCCTCACGATCGCCGGGCCATGTTTCGCCTGGGGCTCAAGCGGCTGATGGAGCCGGTGGCCGACTACATCGAGAAGCGGCTGAACGTGCCGCTGCCGATGTACCGGTCGGTGCTGCGCCCGCCGGGGGCCCTGCCCGAGAAGGAATTCTTGGACACCTGTTACCGGTGTGGGAACTGCGTGGACGTCTGCCCGGCAAAGGCCATCCGCACGATGAACGTGCAGGAGGTGGAGCAGACCGGGACGCCGTACATCGACGCGGACCTGGCCGCGTGCGTGGTGTGCGATGAGTTGTCGTGCATGCGGTCGTGCCCGAGCGGGGCGCTGAAGCTGGTGCCGTCGCGGGAAGAGATCGCGATGGGCCTGGCGCGGGTGGACGGGCAGGTGTGCGTGCGCAGCCATGGGGAGGATTGCCGGCTGTGCGTGGACAAGTGTCCGCTGGGGACGACGGCGATCGACATTGGAGAAGTTGGGGAGGTCGTGGTCAAGATCAGCGGCTGCGTGGGCTGCGGCGTTTGTCAGTTTTACTGCCCGACGACGCCCAAGGCGATCGTGGTGTCGCCGTCCTGAGGCCTGCCGGGGCGGCGATAAATCGCTGGGGAAACGGACGCAAGTTCGGTTTATAGCGGGTTTTACGGAGGTGAGGGCTGCGGCGGGTTGAGGGAGGCGGAGGGGGAGAAGCCCGAAAACCACCTGAAAGTCGTATTTCAGGTGGTAAGTGCTTGCCCGCAGGAGGATTAGGGTGATTTCACCGGGCAAGGGAAAGTGCGAAATTGCTTCTTGCTATCACCTATGGCGAACGTTAGAATAATCTGAGCGGAGTAGGGCAGGCAGGTGGGGTCAGGGTGCAGAGCCCCTGCTTGCCCGTCAAGAGTATCTTCATGGTGTGTCGTGTGAGCATGTTTTCGGTTGGCGTGCTGAACGGCAACAAAGTCCGTTCGGGAGGCGATGCGGCCGAATGACGACCGGCGTCCGGCACCAGGCGGGCGTTTTCTCGGTCGGGGAACGAAGGAGTTATTGATGCGGTTCTTTCGGGAGGTCCACATGGAAATCGTCAAACTCGCGAGTGTGGCATCGGTGATGATCGCCGGGCAGGCATTCGCCGCGAGCAACGTCACCTTCACGCTCGGCCTCAACGCCGACAACAAGGCGGCCAACAACAAGGTGGCCAATCCGCCCGCGACCCCGTACCTGGGGATCACGGGGGACAATCAGGCTGACGCCCAGCCGGGTTGCAAGAATCTCAACGGCGGCCTGCTGACCTGGACCGTGTCGCTGACCGCCTCCGGCGTGCAGCAGAACGGCGCCGGCGCGGGCTCGGCGATCAAGGGCGTGGCCAACTGGGTCTTCGACCTGGAGCTGCACCAGGGGACCGAGAACGGCCCGCTGGTGACCACGGCCGACTTCGTGAGCACGCTGCATGACGGCGGGGCCAACTGCGGACCCAGCGCGGACATCTGCCCGGCCTGCCTGGCGGGTGCGGCGTTCGCGTTCAACTACAGTGTGCTGGGGTTTGCCGAAAACTCCGCCCGGGTGGTCGATCAGTTGCAGGCCGACGGCTGCTTCGGCGGCAGCCAGCCGCTGCCCAACGGCGGCCCGAACATGAGCGTGTACCTGTTCCCGACGGTCCCGCCGGCCAGCGGCAAGATCCTGGGCATGGGCGCGGGCTACTCGGAGTGGCACCGGGCGTCGTTCCCCTCGTACACCAAGGAGGGCGTGGGCATCCCGACCGGCAGCGGCGGGCTGGGCACCGGCCCGGTGGCCGAGGGCCAGATCGACATCAGCGGCCTGGCCGACGGCACCTACGTCCTGAAGGTCATCCCCGGCGCGGGCGTGAACGTCCTTCGCGGTGATATCAACCTGAACAACAACGCCAACGCGTTCGCCACGGCGGCCGACGGGACCACCGGCGACACGATCAGCTTCGTGGTGCAGAGCTGCACGCAAGGTACACCGGTGGCCCTGACCAGCGCCAAGAGCCGCAAGACCCACGGCGGATCGGGCACCCACGACATCGACCTGCCTCTGGCCGGCACCCCGGGCATCGAGAACCGCAGCGGCGGCCCGACCAAGATCGTGCTCGGCTTCGACGGCAGCGTCCAGGCGGCCGGCGGCGGGACCATCACCTGCGCGAATATCAGCCTGGCCAGCGGTAGCTGCACCGGCGTGTCGGGCAGCGGCACCAACACCCTGATCGTGGACATCACCGGCAGCACCCCGACGGCGTGCCAGTCGGTGACCCTGAGTGCCATCGAGAACACCAACGGCGGCTCGTTCACCGGTCCGGCCACGGCGAAGGCCCGTTACATCTTCGGTGACGCCAACGCGGACGCGACGGTGAACATCGTCGACCTCAACGACGTCAAGACCGTGCTGTTCACCGCGGTCAACGCCGGCAACTTCCGGCGCGACGTGAACGCGGACGGCGTGCTCAACATCGTTGACCTCAACGATGTCAAGGGCAACCTGTTCGCCAGCGTCTTCACCTGCCCGTAAGCGGGCCGTGAATCCGGAGCCGGCTGACAGGGGCCGGCGCGGATCGAAAAACCTGAAAGAACCCACAGCCCCGGTCCAGCCTGGATGCTGGATCGGGGCTGTTTCATTGTTGTGGATGGGAAGGAACGATCCGCTGGTGAGGTTCGTGTTCCGATACGATGGCGACATATTCAGGCGGAGGGAATCGACAGTCGAAAGCCGGTATCGCCTTGTGACTCCGGCATCCCCGGCGGCCGGCATGGATCGGCATTCAGCGGCTGCGTTCCTCGGCCAGGCCGCCGAGCTGCCGCAGCAGCTGGCCCCACAGCCGGAAGGGCTCCTCCAGTTCATAGCGGACCACGTCGCCGAGCAG
>CAYVVX010000519.1:0-2386 GCA_964455315.1 uncultured Planctomycetales bacterium
ACGGACAGGATTGATTGCCGCGGGAATCGCGATGACCACGGCCACCCTGGCGACGGCCGCGCCGCCACGGAGGCCCGCACCGCTGACCCCGGCCCAGTACGCCGAACTTCGCCGCGTTGAGGCCCAGCCCCGGCACGTCGCCGTCCTCGATGTCCGGACCAGCTACGGCTCGGAGCACGAGGAGCACATGGATTCCGTCCGCATGTCCGACGACATCCTCACCGGCGCGTACCAGATCGGCATGCCCAGCGCCATCCTGGCCATACTGATCGCGGCCGCACCGCTGTGATCGGCGGTCCTCCGCGGCATTCACTCTGAACCAGGATGCCTGTCCCTTCCACCCGGTGAGCAGTGCGCCTAGGGAATGCAGGCCGGGTCGGCCGGCACGTCCGCGCCGGTGATGCATCCCCACCACAGGCTGAGATCGCTTGAATACACGTCGTTGTCGCCGTCCAGGTCGCCATCCGCGCAGGCGGCCGTCGATGGGGGGATCCCCGGTCCGCTGAAGCAGACTTGCAGGTGGGCGAAATCGTCCAGGTCCACGTCGCGGTCGCGGTCGTAATCCCCCGGAACGGGCGCCCGCGTCGGGTTCTCGTACCAGATGAGTCCCAGCCCGCTGCCGCCTTCCTGCTCCTCCGTGGTGATCACGTCCAGGTCCGCGTCCAGATCCAGATCCACCAGCGCGACCAGGTCGAACTTGATGCCCGCCGGCCCGCTGATCTCGTGATCCTGCCAGACCGGGTCGGTGGGCGCGGTCAGGTAGGACATCCATACCACCCCCGACTTACCTCCAGACGCCTCCGCGAAGGAAACCACCAGGTCGGGATCGCCGTCGATGTCGATGTCCCCCACGCTGACGGCCTTGGCCACGCCGACGTTGGCCGGGCCGGCGATGGTGTAACCCTGCCAGTTGTTGAGCATGGGGTGCAGCCGCCTGAAGAGGATCAGCGAGGCCGGCGTGCGGATCGGCACCAGCAGATCCTCCAGCCCGTCGCCGTCCATGTCGTGAAACGCAGAGAGCATCGCCTCCTGTCCCTGGGCGCCGATGAAGCGGTTCGGCCAGGGTTGCTTCTGCGCGGCGGTGCCCGTGCCCGGATTCTCCAGCCACCGGGCCCCCTGCAACCCCACGTCGTTGAACCGGTCGGTCACCGCCATGTCCAGGTCGCCGTCGCCGTCCAGGTCCCGGGCGATCAGCGACATGGTCCAGCCGACCGCGGACATGGTATGCCGCGTCCACAGGGCGAGGTTGCGCGGATTCGCCGCCGGCGACTCAAACCAGGCGATCACGCCGCCGAACTTGCAGCCGGCCACCAGGTCAATTCCGTTCAGACCGTCAACCTGCATGGGCTCGGCGTACATCCAGGCGAGCCCGACGGAGGCCGGCATCACCGCTGACTGCCACTTGGCCGGATCGAGGTAATCCGCCGGGCTGGACGGTGCCCAGTGCACGCGGATCTGCCGCGTGTTGCCTTCCGAGCAGGTGACCACGTCCATGGCCCCGTCGCGATCGAGATCCACAAAGACGGCATCCTCGACGTCGGTGACGCTCCCGACCGTGACCGCCGGCCAGGGCAGGGCGACATGGCCTGGCCCCGGATGAAGGTACGCACGGGCGATCCCGCCTTCCTCCCAGCCCGACACGATGTCCATCAGCCCGTCGCCGTTGACGTCCGCCGTGCGGGCGCCGTCGGCGCCGTTCGACGAGCTGTCGATCACGTGGCGGGTCCAGGGCTGACCGCGACCCTGCCCGCTCGCAGGCACCGTGACCGCGGACAGCAGCGCCGCCAGGCCGGCCACGGCGGCGCTGAGGCCCTGGCACCGCTTGCGCGAGGAGTGGAACTTGTAGAGGATGGCGTTCATGACCATCCATTCTCCGCTTTGACCACGAGTCCGAGGAATGGACCGGGGCGAATCGCTCCGCGCATGAAACGGGCTGCCCGTTACTCAGCGGCAGCCCGTTGCGTTTGCCTGTTGTGTGGGAAGGTCGGTTATCGCCTGCGCCGCAGCATCGCCACGCCGCCGAACACCAGCAGAGCCAGGGTCGCCGGCTCCGGCACGACGCCCAGCCGGACCTGGTACTCGCGGGCCGACGCGGCCGAGCCGTTGTTGAAGGCGACGTTGTTGGGGCCGCCGTCATCCGAGTTCGAGCGAACCAGTCCCCAGCCGCTGGTGCCGCTGTTGCCGTACGAGGTGACCGCCAGCTCGATCATGTATTGCCCCGAGGCCGCGAGATTGCCGCCCGGAGTCACGTTCAGCCAGTGCACGACCGAGCCGCCGCCACCGGGGCCGGCCAGGTTGACCGGAGTCGAACCGAGGGCCGCGCCGGCCTTGGTGGTCGCGTAGTCGGTGTTCCAGGTGTACAGGCTGAGCGTGCCGCCCAGGGTGT
>CAYVVX010000519.1:2396-4526 GCA_964455315.1 uncultured Planctomycetales bacterium
CGGTGCTCTGCAGGAAAATGCCCATTGCCGCCATGTCAAACAGGTCCGTGCCGAGCAGTGAGTTCGGCGTGGACTGCGTGGGGCTGAAGCGCTGCGCGCGGGTGGTGCTCCCACTGGCCGACAACTGGTTGTCCTCGGCACTGTAGAGATCCACGCTGACCGCCTGGGCGATCATCGCGTGACTCAACAGTACGCCCATCGCGACTGCGCACGTTTTCCGGATCGACATCTTGGCCTCCTCCTCAGGAAGTTAGACACACTTTCCTCACACCACCCAGATACGACATGACTTGGGAACAGCCCCCGGGGGGGCTTTCTCCACCTCTGAATACAGTTTAACCTTCAATTATCCCATGTCAACAGAAATCAGGGCGAAGATGTGGAATCAGGGGGCCGGCGGAGGGGCAACCGGTGGTAACGTTGTTTCTCAAGGCTACGTCAGTCGTAAGTTATTATAAATCATGATAATAAATCATCATTCACGGTGTTGCAGGGGCCTGCCAGGACGTGTCCGGGGCCGCCTGCTTCAGATGGATTCAGCGTCCCGCCCCGGCCGTGTCTGGTTCTGGTCCCCCTCGGCCGAACTTGCGTTTCTTACCCCGGCGACGGATCTTGGTCCGCCCGGGCTGTCCGGGCAGGGACCGCGGTCTCTTTCGCGCCGCGGGTGATCTGCCTCGGCCCCGCGGGATAAGCGCTATGCCTTGCTTTGCCTCCATTACCGGGCAGGTCGGCCTGGTGTTGTTTCTGCTTGCTCCGCCGGTGCTGGCCGGGCTGCTGTTTCGTCTTGATCCGCGAACCCGTCGCGTCCGGCCGCGTTCGCTGCTGCTCTATGTCCTGGTCATGGGCGCGATGATCTACGGGGCCCTGCGCCTGGTGGCGTTCGTGGCCATGGCTCGTGTGCCGCTCGGCGAAGTCGCGGTGGTGCTGTGGTTCATGATCGCCTGGCGGCTGGCCTGGGCGCTGTGGACGCGGACGGTGGCCCGCTGGGGGCAGCACTGGGTCCGCTGGGGCCGTATGCGCAGGCGGCAGGGTGGCTCCGTTCCGATTCGCGTCCGGCTCATCGTGCCCGGCCGCGTGGCCCTCACCGCGCTGGTCTTCTTCAGTGTGTTCCTGAGCACCGTGCTGGTGCATCGCCCCAAACTGCTCGACGGTCACGACCCGCAGTCGCTGTTCAACATGCCCTTCGAACATTGCCGCATCGACACCGCCGACGGGCTGACTCTCGACGGCTGGTTCATCCCTCAGCCCCACGCCGCCGATACCATCCTGATCTGCCACGGCGCCGGTGCCAACAAGGGCAACTTCATCTGGTTCGTCGAGCCGCTCTCCGGGCACGGATTCAACCTCATGCTCTTCGATTTCCGCGCCCACGGGGCCAGCGACGGGCGGACCATCACCTACGGGCTCCATGAGCGGCGCGACGTCATCGCGGCCGTGGACTGGCTCAAGCGGCATAAGCCGGAGCAGGCCAGGCGGATCATCGGGCTGGGCTCGTCGCAGGGGGCCATGGCCCTGGCCCTGGCGGCGGCCGAGGAGCCGCGCATCGACGCGGTGATCCTGGACAGCCCGTTCACGTCACCGCGCGAGCTGGCCATGCGGCTGGGCGACAGGCTGCCGCTGATCGGGCCCGTCCTGATCGACCTGCTGCTGCTGGAGATGTCCGCTCAAACCGGCGCCGACTTCCGCCATGCGTCGGCGGTCGAGGCCGTCGGTCGGCTGGGCGACCGCCCGCTGCTGGTCATTCACGGCGACGACGACTTCCTGATGCCCCGCGAGCACAGCCAGCGACTCCATGACGCCGCCTCCGGACCCGCCGAGATCTGGTTCGGCCCGGGACCGCACAGCAACATCGCCACCACCGCGCCGCGCCCGTATGCGGATCACGTCTTCGGCTTTCTGGAACGGTACCTGCCGGCGTCGCCCTGACGCTGTGCGGGACTCGCCCTGCTGCCACGGGGCCGCTCATAACGCAGCGCGGGCCGCCACCTCAAAGGATGACGACCCGCGATGCCGGTTGCCGCCGCGGAAAGACGACAACGTCGCTGCCGGAATCGGTTTCATCGTCGGCCGGGGTCAGCGCACCAGCCGCACCGGCTCGTAGATGAAGTAGCTGGAACCCGAGCCCGGTCC
>CAYVVX010000520.1:0-4514 GCA_964455315.1 uncultured Planctomycetales bacterium
GCGGCGTGCTCGTCGCTTGCGCCTGGAGACGCAGGCTTTGGTTCGCTGCGCGGCTAAGCATTCAGAGGAGATTGCCGGAGGGGATTGCATTCGGCATCGATCATGCGATACAAGCGCGCCGGCACAATTGAGAATGAGTCTCAGTTTACGGTCGGCAACACTCGAACGAATCGAACGAGCCTTCGCTCAGCCGCGGACGAGCGGCTCAAACCTGGCAGGATACTCATCGATCTGGTAGCGGCTGTTGTCGGTCACGCTGATGACGACGCCGTAGCTTTCGAGGTCATTGAGATCTCGAAAAATGGTGCGGCGGCTCACGCCCATTTTCCGGGCCAGATCCTCAAAGCGCTGCGGGGCTGATACCATCAGGCGGATCAGGCGGACATGCCGGCCGCAACGGGTCTTCCTGAGCAGCAAAGCCAGAAGCCGGCGGCTGTCCGCGCCGGGATCCCGGGTGAGGGCGGCGAGGATGGTGAACCAGTCATCGTCGCCCAGCATGCCGATCAGTTCGAGACCGACGACGAACTGTCTTTTCTTGCTCACGCCTGATTCTCCCGCAGTCCGGCAGCGATTCCTGCGGATGCCGCGAAACACCTCGATCGGAACCGGTCACCAGACACTGATACCAATACCACCGCGGACGAACTGGCCAACCAGGAGGGGGAGAACTGAGGACCCGGCCGGGGGGGACGAAACGCGGCCATCCCGTTAGGAATCATAAGCCAGACTTTTTGGCGGGACAAGAGGAAAAAGGATGATTTTTCTGGACGCGCTACCGTGGCCGCGCAGCGCGCGAAGCCAACCGGAGCCGCAAGGTCCAGCCTGCCCACCGGAAGCAACGCTCGATCCCGGACCCCCGGTCGTGGCGCCCCGGCCCCAGGCATCGGGCCCAATCCGGCCACAGCATACCCGTCGAGGCCCCCGGGCGGGTGGAAGTCCCGCCAGGGCCGAAGGAATCGGGATACCGCCCCGGCGGCCGCGGGAAGCCGCTATATCTTGGGGGGCGGATGGTGTATATTCCCATATCTGGAAGGCTTGAGGACGCCGATGCGCTGCCCATTCTGCAAAGAGATCAACCAGGACAAGGTCATCGACTCCCGTCTCAGTGAGGGCGGCGAGGTGATCCGGCGGCGGCGCGTCTGCCAGGTCTGCAGCAAGCGCTTCACTACCAAGGAGCGGGTCGAGCAGGATGTCCGCCTGATGGTCATCAAGCGCGACGGCTCGCGGGTTCCCTACGAACGGGAGAAGATCCTGGCCGGGGTGCAGCGGGCCTGCTACAAGCGCCCCATCGACGACGAGACGCTGCACACCGTCGTGGACACGGTGGAAGACCGGCTGTTCAAGCAGTTTGACCGCGAGGTGCCCAGCCAGACCATCGGCTCCATGGTGGGCGATCTGCTTCGCGAGCTGGACCAGATCGCGTATGTTCGCTTCGCCAGCGTCTATCGCAGCTTCCAGGATCTCGGGGAACTGATCGAGGAAGCCCAGGACGTGATGGATCGGCACGTCGCCCGTACCCCGGGGCAGCAGAAACTGTTTGACGATTGAAGGAGCGCGGAGTCACGCCCCCCTTGCTTTGCGCGCGTCTCGCCGAAGTGCTCAAGCAGAGCATCTCGCCGGCTCAACCCTCAAAAAGCGCTGCGTCCGCTCACGGCAGAAGGTAGTTGTCGGTGGGTGATATGGGCACCTCAGTGCCGTCGAAGCGGCACAGGTCGCCCGGGCGGTAGATGTTGTCGCGATCCACGCCGATGGTCGGCTGCGTGTACCAGCCGGCGGATCCGCTGACCCGCACCGCGCACTGCCCGGCACCGTCCTCGTGAGACCGGGAGTTGCCGCTGCTCTCGTCATAGGGGCTGATGATATGGGCCGCCCGGCTGTCGCCGAGGGGATTGCGATCACCGATCAGCACCATGCCCGGGTTCATGTCCTCCAGCCGCCGGCCGCGCGGAAGGTTCATGAACTGGGAGCTGTAGGAGACATTGGCCGGCTCGGCAAAGTCAGTGAAGCCGCGGTAGTCGTCGGCCAGCATGGGGATGCTCTGGGCGCTGGCGGGGCAGACGAAGCGGCGGGGGTCGGACACGTAGCCGCCATGCAGCAGGAGAAACAGCGGCTTGGTGGTGGAGACCCGGCGAATGCCGGGGGTCATCGTCTGTCGCCAGGAGCCACCGGGGACGTAGCCGGCATACGCGGCGTAGCCATTGTTGTCGCGGGCATAGACGGCCATGCCCTGGTGCAGCGCGACCAGGTTGTCCCGGCACATGTTCCGCTGGGCGATGTTGCGGGCCTTGAAGTAACCGGGAACGAAGATACCCACGATCAGGGTGATGCAGGCGGCGATGGCGATCAACTCGCGGAGGGAGAGCACCGGGGTACCGGACAGATCGTGCGACCGGCCCGACGGCAGCGCCGATGCCGCCTCGCGGAACGGCAGGGTCGCCGTCTCGCGTTCGATCCTGGCCATGACGCCGTCGGCCAGGTCGCCCGGCGGTTCCGGCGGAGGCACGGCGTCGAGCAGCGAGAACAAATCGCGGACCGCACGGCTCCTGGCGGTCAACTCAGGGGAGGAGGCCAGGGCCTCTTCGACGCGGACCGCATCCTCGGCCCCCAGCCGCCTGAGGTGCAGGTCGAGAAGCAGGAATTCCATCGATTCGTAACGATCATCCATCACTGATGCACGTCCTGTGCTCAGATGAGCTCGATCCCACGATCAATCCGCGGGACAGCCACCTGTCTATCATACCTCATCGTCCACCGCCGCCCGATAGGCCTGGCCGAAATTCGCCACGGCCGCGTGAAGTCGGCTCTTGACCGTGCCCAGCGGCACGCCGAGTACCTCGGCGATCTCCTTGTAGGGGAAGCGATGATAATAGCTCAGCACCAGCACCTCTTTGAAATGGTCCGGCATTCCAGCCAGGACCGAACGAACGACGTCTGCGGCCTCACCCCGCTCCAGCGACGCCGACGGACTGGCGGAAGCATCGGCCAGGAAGTCGAGGAACCTCTGCCCCTCATCGTCCCCCCCGCCCACCTGGGCGTCGAGGGGAACTTCCGGCCGCCGCCGCCGGCTCCGCAACGCATCCCGGGCCTTGTTCGCCGCAATGGTGAACAGCCAGGGTTTGAACCGGCGGGACCGGTCGAAGCTCTCGGCCGAGAGGTGGACCTGGAGAAAGGCCTCCTGAACGATATCCTCCGCGACCGACGGGCTGCCAGTGAACCTGGCGAGAAACCGGTACAGCTCGGGACTGTGCCGCCGGACCAGGAGCTCAAAGGCTTCCGGTTCGCCCGCCAGGTACGCGGCCAGCAGTTGCTCGTCGGTTGACGCGCTCACCGGTTCACAAGTTCCTTACGACAGGGGCATGCCGCCGGTTCAGACCGGTTCCGGCGGGAGGGACATATTAGCCGTCGGCGGTGATCGGTCAAATCCTTACTTGACAGGGGTGGCACCGTAAACTTAGTCTTCACCGGTAGTTGGCGTTCGGGAACGCGGTTCGGCGCTCTCCGGAGACGCACCACAGCACCCCTCCGGAATCACCAACGGGGCGGCGGATCGGCACGGCGGCTCTGTCACTATCGGACCAGACATGGCAGTCGAACACCAGACATTGCAGCGGGACACCCTCTCGGCGCTGATGGAGGCGTCCGCGACCATCAACGGGTCGCTGGACCTCTCGGAGACGCTGCAGGCGATCGCCCGGATGGCCGCGACGGTCATGAAGGCCGAAGCCAGTTCGGTCCTGCTGGTAGATCCGGAGCGGCGCAAGCTGGTGTTCAAGGCGGCCACCGGGGAGAGCGGCAAGATCCTGATCGGCGAGGAATTCGACGCCGACCTGGGCATCGCCGGGAAGGTGGTCCGCACCGGCAAGCCGATGATCCTGACCGATGTGCGTACCGATGACTCCTTCTTCAGCGGCATCGACGACAAGTCCAGTTTCACCACGCGGGGCATGGTGGCCGCACCGCTGATCCAGAAGGAGCAGGTCATCGGGGTGGTCGAGGTGCTGAATAAGATCGGCGCGGAGAACTTCACCGAGGGGGACATGGATCTGCTGCAGGTGTTCGCCAACCTGGCGGTCAGCGGGGCCAGCAACGCCCAGAAACACGAGCGGCTCAAGCAGGAGAACCGCGGGCTGCGAGCCACCCTGGACACCGGGGTGAACATCGTGGGGCATTCGCCGGCGCTGCAGCAGGTGCTGGACCTGTGCGCCCGGGTCGCGGCCAGCAACGCGACCGTCCTGCTGCTCGGCGAGACCGGCACCGGCAAGGAGGTCATCAGCCGGCATATCCACACCAACTCGCCGCGCTGCGACAAGCCGTTCATCGCCATCAACTGTGCCGCCCTGCCGGAGACGCTGCTGGAGAGCGAGCTGTTCGGCCACGAAAGAGGCTCGTTCACCGGCGCAGTGGCCCAGAAGATCGGGCGGTTCGAGCTGGCGACGGGCGGGACGCTGTTTCTCGACGAGATCGGCGATATCAGCCATTCGACGCAGGTGAAGCTGCTGCGCGTGCTGCAGGAG
>CAYVVX010000521.1:0-4506 GCA_964455315.1 uncultured Planctomycetales bacterium
GCTGATTATAAGCCTCCCGTCCGCCGCCGCCATGCGGGCTGGACGCGGCCCGGCGACGGCGGTACGCTCCGAGTAATCGCGCGCCGCCCGCGTCCGGCCCTGGCATTCTGCCCGCGATGAGGTATAAGCTCCCGGCGCCCGTTCGGACCGGACCGACGCGATACAGTCCCATACCGTGATGGGAACCAGGAGTTCGATGTTTCCATGAGCCTTCATGCGCGAATCGGCATGCTCAACGGCCGCCCCGTGCTCTTCATCAACGATACCCCTACCACCGAATTCTGGTGTTACGGCGATCCCGATGCCATGGGCGATTTCGCGGCTGGTCGGATGCGCATCTGCCAGTTCCACGTGCCCTTCCCCTCGTGGTGGACCGGCCCCGGGCTGTATGACTTCGCGCCCACTGCCCGCATGATCCGTGCTTTTCTCGATCGCCTCCCGTCGGTGCTGTTGTTGCCGCGCGTCAACTTCGGCTACGAAGGCGAGCGATGGTGGGGTCAACTCCATCCCGGCGAACTCGCCATCGGGTGTGATCTCGATGGAAAGCCGATTGATTACCTCCATATCCGGGCCAGGCCGGTGGAATGCTGGTATTCCTCCTGCTCGCGTCAGTGGGTCAGCGATGCGACGGCGGCCATGCGCGCCTTCGTCGGCTTCTGCGAGGAAAGCTTCGGCAATCACATCCTGGGTTACCAGATCGGCGGCGGCATCTCCGCGGAGTGGTTTCGCTGGTGGAACTTCGTCGAGGATGTTTACGAAGATTACTCGGACGTCGCCCGTCGGGTATTTCAGGAATTCTTGCGCGACCGGTACGGCGACGACCGTTCTCTGCGCACAGCCTGGCGGCGTGACGACGTAGCCCTCGACACCGCCGAGGTCCCGCTTCCGCGACGGCTGCACACCACAACCACCGGCTATTTCCGTGCCCCGCAGGCCGAGCGGGATGTCGTCGACTGGCTCGAATGCCTCAGCCACCACAACGCCGGCCAGCTTCTTTCCCTGGCTGAATCGGCCAAAGACGCATGTCGGCACCGCAAGATCGTCGGCACCTTCTTCGGCTACCTCTGGCCCCACTGGAACACCCAGAGCCCGGCCCGCGCCGGACACCTCGGACTGGACCGCCTGCTGGCCAGCCCGGACGTCGATTTCATCAGCTCGCCCTATCACTACGACAACCGGCACGTCGGCGGCTTTCATCATAGCCAGACCGTCCCTGCGACAATCGAACGCGCCGGCAAATTGCACCTTGACGAAATCGACACCTTCACGCACCGGGTGGTTCCGGAAAAGTCCCGGGACACGCCTTGGGGTGTGCCACGCGATGCCCGGGAAAGCTGCCGGTTACTGCGCCGGGACGCGGCCAGCGTGCTGGGTACCGCGGGCACCGGCTGGTGGATGGATCTCCATGCCGACCGCTGGTACGACGATCTCGAGATCCAGGCCGAGCTTCGGCGCCTTCAGCGTCTCGCCATCCAGAGCCTTGCATGGAATGGCCAGACCCACGCGGAAGTGGCCCTCGTCATTGACGATCGCAGTTACCTCTGGGCCGATCTGCGCAGCCCGCTCAACCAGTGTTTTACCTCCATGCCGCGTCAGCTCGCGTGGAGCGACCTCGGTTTTCCCATTGATACCCTTACCCTTCGCGAAGTGCCCGGCGCGCGCCCTTATCGCCTCTACCTGTTTCTCAACGCCTGGTACGTCGACGCGACGCTGCGCCGCGACCTCATCGACAAGCTGCGGCAGCCGGGCGTCACGGCCATCTGGTTCCACGGATGCGGCTGCATTTCCGGTGATGCCTGCAGCGCGGAGAACGCCGCGGAGCTTGCGGGGATGAACCTGCGATGGATCGAATCCGGGCCGCTCGAGATCGAAGGGTGGCCCGGCGGGATACTCGGCACGTCGGATGCTTCCGGGAAGCTTCGATTCGGCGCCCGGCTGAATCGCGACCAGGCCGAACGACTGATCGCCGGACCCGGACACGACTGGTCGCCTGTGAGCAGCCCGCGGCTCGCGGTCGCGGACCCCCGGGCCGTTTCGCACGGGACGTACATTGACAACCGTGAAGTGGGCTTCGCCGTGCTGGAGCGGGAGGGCTGGAAGAGTGTCTTCTGCGGGGCGCCGCTGCTGCCCGGCGAGCTGCTGACCGTGCTGGCCGAGCACGCCGGCATCCACCGCTACACCACAGAGAGGGCCCAGGTTTTTCACCGGGGGCCACTGATCGCCGTCTACGCCCCACTCGGCGGCAAGGTCCCTGTTCGCGCACCGGTCGGGCATGGCATCCGCCCTCTCGTGTTCTCGGCGGCCGAGGACCGCTGGCGACCCGATCCGCGCGCCGAGTGTCGAAACGAACGAACCGTCCTGTTCGAAGCCGGCGAAACTCACTTTTTCCTTTGTGCGCTCCAGGGGGAGTCCGGAGATGGGAGCATCCCGCGTGCAGGGTGACCGTTTCTCCAGCGGGGGCCTGGACAGGCAACGCTTTCCGATATGATGGAACCTGGCGATGAGGCGATGGGGCGTTCCAAAGATCAGAGCGAAAACGGCGAAACCACTTCGGCGATCGGCCGGCGTATCAGTGAGAGTGTACGTTCCATCCGCAAGCGCAAAGGCTGGACGCTTGAACAACTCGCGGCGGCCTCCGGCGTCAGCCGCTCGATGCTCAGCCAGATCGAGCGGAACGGAGCGAACCCGACCGTGGCCCCGGCCTGCCGGATCGCCCAGGCCTTCGGGCTCTCGCTCTCGGCCATAGTCGATGACAGCGGGGACACCGACGGTATCGAGATTGTCCGTGGCGACGACCGCACCTTCCACTGCCGTCTCGACCGCAAGCGCCGTTGGCGTACGCTTTCGCCGCTGCATCTCGAAAAGGATCTTGAATTTCACGAACTCCAGTTGAAACCCGGCGGCATACTGCGCAGCTCACCCCATTTCAAAGGCACCTGCGAATTCCTCACAGTTGAGCGCGGGATGGTGCGGGTCACCACAGGAGATGAGAGCTGCGATCTGGCCAGCGGCGACTCGGCCTACTACCCCGCCGATCGAAGCCACGCCGTCACCAACATCGGCCAGGACGACGCGGTCATGTTTCTCGTCGTCGCCTGCATGCGCGAACGGCTCTCATCCTGAGGCGTAAAGCCACAGTGAACATAATGCTATCATTAGCCTATATTACTCGATTTATGGCCAGCGCCGCCCCTTGATCGACGTGGACATGAGCCCGAAATCGCCCTCTCGATGCTCCGGCGTTTCGGGAGAAATCTGTCACATTGGAGGATTTGGGTCCACGAGGGATTGACTCAGGTTTCGCCATAGTGATAATTATAAGGTTGTGAGTGAATGGGCATGCTCTGGCTGGAGGTTGGACGGGCATGCACAAGTCAGCCAGCCCATTTCAGACGCATGGCCAGACCGAAGGGGGACGCTGGCGCAGTGGATTCGGTGCGGACGGCCGGGCGGTCACAAGCCGACGCCTGCCCGTGCCGGCAGCCGGAGGTCATGGTGGCCCCGGACATTGTCATGTCTCGCGAGACAGGAAGAAGGAGGAATGAGGATGAGAAGCACATGGACTGCTCTGGTGGCGACGGCACTTCTGGGCGCGTGGGCCCCGGCCCAGGCCAACCTTGTCAACGTCCCGATGGATACGCAGATCAACATCGGCGGCAACACCGATCAATCCCCCTCCGGGGACGCGATCTACGAGCCGGCCAACTTCGGCGATGACGCCGTGTCGGTGATTGCCGGCGTCGGCGCCCGCAACACCCAGGCCGACAGCCGGCCGGGCACCGGCGGCGACGGCTGGTATTACATGTACCTGGATCTCAACCTGGCCGGTATCGGTCCGGTGGACGTGACCGGGCAGACGCTGTCCTTCGATGCCCGCATCTACCAGGAAGACAGCACCTGGATCGATTCGACCACGGGACTGCCTGCGGTCCGTGCCGCGTACTCCGACGCCAATATCTTCGCCCGCATCTATACCTACGACGCGGACGGCGTGACCTACCTGGGCCACAAGGACTTCGGCATTGTCTACGGCCCGAACGACGGTTCGTACCCGTTCGGCGACTGGTATCCGACGTGGAGCCCCGTTGTCATCGACATCGACAGCCAGGGCACCGCGGCCGGCGCCTTCGATCCGACGAACGTCAGCCGGATCCGGTGGTACGGCACGGACTGGAACGGCAACGGCAACGACTTCACCGAGATCCGCAATGTGGTCATCACGCCGGAGCCCACGGCCCTGGCGCTGCTGGCGATGGGCGGCCTTCTCCTGATCCGCCGCCGAGTCTGATCTCGATGTCGGAATCAGCCAGTAGCGGATAGCAGCCCGTGGTGAAAGTCGCGAGGCGGACGAGAAACAGCGCTTTTTGCCCCGCCGATCGGGGTGGAATCGTCCGGATCGGACCTTTACCACGGGCTGATAGGGAATGCGCTCGAGCTTGGCGCCTTCGGCAAAGAAAAGGTGTCAGGATGATTTTTCATCGCGGTCCCGCTGCTTCCGGGGTCGCC
>CAYVVX010000522.1:0-219 GCA_964455315.1 uncultured Planctomycetales bacterium
GGAGCTGTATCGCCAGGAGTTCGGCTGTGAGTTCCTGGAGGAGGGGTCGGCGTTCCTGACCCACGCGCAGATCGCGGCGATCGAGGATGCCTCGCTGGAGAAGGAACTCGACGTGGACGCCTTGACCGGCTCGGCGGGGCGGCTCTTCGCCGGCGTGGACGTGGGGCGGCATCGGGATCTGACCGTGATGTGGGTGGTGGAGCTGTGCGATGGTGTGCT
>CAYVVX010000522.1:229-4505 GCA_964455315.1 uncultured Planctomycetales bacterium
TCGGTGAACGAGCCGTTCGCCGGGCAGGAGGCGGCGCTGAAGGCACTGCTGACGCTGCCGCGGCTGGTGCGCTGCGCGATCGACGCCACCGGCGTGGGCATGATGCTGGCGGAGAACGCGGTCGCGGCGTTCGGAGCATCGCGGGTGGAGGCGGTCACCTTCACCGCGGCGATCAAGGACGAGCTGGCCACCCGGCTGCGCCGGCGAATCGAGGAAGGGACCATCCGGATTCCCGCCGACACGGCGATTCGCAACGACCTCCACGCCGTGCGCCGCACGCTGAGTGCGTCCGGACCGGCGCGCTACGCCGCGATGCGCAGCGCATCGGGCCACGCCGACCGGTTCTGGGCGGCGGCCCTGGCGGTGCGTGCGGCCGGCGGTGATCCGGGAACGGTGGAAGTGCTGCATGGCGAAGGGCTGCGGTATGCGCGACGGGGCATCTGGTGAATGGGAAGGCTGTCAGCTATCAGCCGTCAGCTTTCAGCCGGACGGTGGGTGGCAGGGATCCGGGCATGAGACGAGGGGCTTTGAAATCTCAGATTTGAGATTGCAGCAGGCAAGGGGGATCAGTCATGGGCTGGGCAGAGATGATCGTGAATGCGGTGCGGAATCGGCGCGAGCCGGTGGAGAAGCCGCGGGTGGGGCAGTTGGTCAGGCCGGAGCCGCTCGACCGCTGGCGGGAGTACCCGGCCGACGGGCTCACGCCGGCGCAGCTCGGCCTGATCCTGCGGGCGGCGGATGAGGGCTCGCCGGAGCAGGCCCTGGCGTTGTTCGAGCAGATGGAGGAGAAGGACGCCCACCTGTACTCGGTGGCGAACACCCGGCGGCTGGCCGTGACCGGGTTGCGCTGGAAGGTGGTCTCCGCGGCCGACGTGCAGCCGGTGCCGGAACGCCGCCTGGCCGACGAGGCGGCGGACTACTGCCGCGACGCGCTCGCCTCGGCGACCGGCTTCGACGCCGCGCTGCAGCACCTCTCGCTGGCGATGGGCCGGAACGTGGCCGTCGCGGAGAACGTGTGGGAGCAGGCCGGCGGGGAACTGCGGCTGGCCGAGGTGGTACCGGTGCCGTTTGACCGGCTGACGTTCGACGCGCAGGGGCGGCTGCGGGTGCTGACCCGGGAGGCTCCGCACGAGGGGCTGGCGTTGCCGGGCGGCAAGTTCATCGTCCACACCCCGCATGCGGTGTCCGGGCATCCCATGCGCGGCGGGCTGCTGCGGGTCAGCGCCCTGGCGTACCTGGGCAAGCACTTCGCCATGAAGGACTGGCTGGTCTTCGCCGAGGTGTTCGGGATGCCCCTCCGCGTGGCCCGCTACGAGCCGTCCGCGACCCCCGACGAGAAGCGCGAGCTGCTGGGCATGCTCCGGCGACTGGGCTCGGACGCGGCCGGGGTGTTCAGCAAGGCGGTCGAGCTTCAGCTTCTGGAAGCCGGGCAGGGCAAGGCTCCGCCGCCTTACGAGGCGATCTGCAACTTCTTCAACCGCGAGCTGAGCAAGGCCTGGCTGGGGGCGACCCTGGCGGTGGAACCGACCGGGGCGATCGGCTCGCTGTCGGTGGCGAACCTGCACGACCAGGTCCGGCTGGACATCCGCCAGGACGACATCGCCCGGGAGTCGCGGACGCTGCGGCGGGATCTGCTTGCCCCGCTGACCCGGCTGCGGTTCGGAGACGACGTTCCCGTGCCGCACTTCACCCGCGAGTTCAGCCCGCCGCGGGACATGCGCGAGCTGACCGACGTGCTCAGGACCGCCGTCCACGACCTGCGCATGCAGGTGCCTTCCCAGTGGGCCCACGAGGCTTTGGGGCTGCCCATGGCCGCGGCGGGTGACCGGCCGGTGGGGCGGGCCGAGGCAAACCAGGCCCCCTCCCCCTGATCCGACCGGAATCCTCTCCGCCGCCCCGGGATTCGGCGGTTCCGGCTCAAGCCGCGCGACGGCCGGCGACGATAAATGGCTCACCGGTTTTTGTCAGCACCTGGCCTATCTGAGAGGAGACCCGATGAGAAAGCTGATTGTCACCGCCGCTTGCGCCGCGCTGGCCTTGCTGGGCATGACCGGATGCACCGCCACCTCGGCCGCCGTGTCCGGCGGGCAGGCCCTGTGGAACGTTTCCAAGACCGATACCCTGCTGCGAATTTACCTGGACGGCAGCAAAGCCGAGCAGAGCACGTTCAAGAAGGCCACGACGGGCCGTTCGGATTGGAAGGTCGATGGCAAGGTCTCCACTTCGCCCAGGCTGCGCTACGAAATCAAGGATCCGAAAGAGGTGGGGCGGATCACGATGGTGGCGGTGTCCATCTTCCCGGAACTCGGCGGTGACTTCTCTCATCAACCTGAGTACACGGTGATCGCGTCCAACACCAACGATCCGGAGTCGCAGATGAAACCGGGGCAGACCTACGACCTGGGGGCGCCGGGCAGCGGATTCAAGGTCCTGACCCTCACCGGGCAGGAGGTCAGCGGCGTGACCCTTCAACCCGGAATGAAGTACAAGCTCGGGCTGACCGTTCGGGCCGACAACAGCGAGACGGCGCAGGTGGAATTCAAGACGAAATAAGTTCCGCCGGCCGGGCACCTTCATGCCGATCGGGCTCGAGCCGGCGGATCTACAGGCTGATGGCCTCCCGCCGGTGCGGTTGATCGCGTGGATCAGCCGCACCGGTGTTTTTACGGGGGCGCGTCGGGCGGGGAATGGTTGCACGCGCAACGTCCGGCACGGGGCCCGGACGCTACGAGCCGCCCTGATGTCGCGGCGTGTAAAGTGGTGCCCCATCCTCTGCGACTTGAAACAATCCACTCCCGGCGTTGAGCCTCGGGAATCCTCCCGAAATCTCCTTTCTGCATCTTCGCCGATCCCATCTATTACGTATATTTACCCCGTATCCCCGCGTTTTCCTCGTTGATAGACTCCGACAGCTTTAACGGGAGTCGCGAATCAGTCCTTGTATTGCGAGGAACGAACATGCTGCGGAGATGCTGCGTGCTGGCGGCGGTGGCGGGATGGACGGCGGCGGCCTGGGCCGCGCCTCCCCTGGCGGAGTACGAGGGGTTTGGCGCGGCGACGCAGGGAGCTGCGAACAGCCCGGACGGCTACGCGGTTTATCGCGTCACGTCGCTGGCCGACAGCGGGGCGGGCACCCTGCGCGATGCGGTCTCAGCGCCGAAGCGGCATATTGTGTTCGACGTCGCCGGCACCATCACCCTGACCGGCAACCTGTTCATGAAGCAGAGCTACCTGACCGTGGACGGCGCCAGCGCCCCGCCGCCGGGGATCACCATCTCGGCCGCGGGCGGTCAGACCTTCAACGTCGAGGCCCGCTCCAGCCTCGGCTCAGCCCACGATCTCATCTTCCGCTACCTGCGCGTGGTCGGCGCGGGGGAAAACGGCACCAACGCCGGCGACCTGCTCGGCCTGGACGGCGGCGAGGCGCCGATCTTCAACGTCATCCTCGATCACATCACCGCCCGCGACGCCGGCGACGGCATCTTTGACCTGTCCAACGACGTACACGACGTGACCGTCTCCTGGTGCCTGGTGTCCAACATGGTCACCTGCACCACGCTGACCGGCAGCGCTTCAAAGCCGCGCTACAACCTCTCCCTGCATCACAACGTGTGGGCCAACAACAGCGACCGCCAGCCGCGCGTCCGCCACAACGTGCAGACCCTCGACTTCGTCAACAACGTGATCTACCAGTGGGACTATCACGAGTCCGGCTACGGCGGCATCGCCATCGTCGACGACCCCGGCGAGCCCGACGCCGGCGTCAACATCGTCAACAACCACTTCCATGCCGGCAAGGGCAAACCCTTCAAGGGCATCGTCTACGGCACCACCACCCGTTCCGGCCCGGCCGACGACGGCGGGCCGCCCGCGCTGGTGGACCAGGGCACCGTCTGGACCGGCAGCCGGATGGGCGAGCTGTACGTGACCGGTAACCTGCTTCCCCCGGAGAACTACGACCACTGGTCCACCCGGGCGACACCGCTGCCGATTCCCGAGCACGCCCGGGTGACCGCGCTGTCGGCTGCCGACCTGGCCGACCTGGTCGTCCCCCACGTGGGAACGCATTATCCCACGCCAGAGGAGGCCTCCCTGCTGGCGGCCATCCGGTCGGACATCGGCGGCACCGAACCGGCGTGCAACACCCCCTTTGCCGACATGGACGGCGACGAGGACGTGGACCAGGTGGACTACGGGCGGTTCCAGCTCTGCCTGGGCGACCTGGCGGCCGACGGGCTGGCGGAGGAGTGCCGCTGCTTTGACCGGCCGGCGGCGG
>CAYVVX010000523.1:0-4501 GCA_964455315.1 uncultured Planctomycetales bacterium
GCTTTGTGGCCGTGTACAGATCGAGCATCGCGAACAGAATGTTCGTGTCCGCTGATTCCGTCGCCAGGTTGAGTTTCGGTCCTTGGCCCGGTGTGATCCCCAGCTCGCCGACCTGGTTGGCTCGGGCGATGTGCCGTGCCGTCTCCCAGATCACCGGCTCGTCCGAGTTGAGCCCGCCCTGCACATACGCCCACAGCGCCATGGTCCCGGCGCCATGATCTTCAAGGCTCTCCGGCGTGATCGAGCCCGGTCGCTTCGCATCCTCCGGCCGCAGCGGCGTGCCGTCGATCAGCATGGTGCGGAACCCGTTCGTCGCCGGGTCGTAACTGTGACGGGCGAACGCGGCCAGATCGCGCAGTACGAAATCGCGGATCGGATCGGCACCCGAACCGATCCTGCGGGCGAACTTGAGCAGCGTCACCGCGGAAGGCCCGTAGCGCCCGCCGTAGTAGCTCGCGATGGTCGTCTCGGTGACGCGATCGCCCCACTCCGGACTGAACACGGCCAGTACCCGCTCGTTGTGGTAGTAGTGGTACATGTCCGCGGAGAGACCGGTCTTCACGTTGCGGATCTGGTCGTAGCGCGACGCCATGCGATTCGCCCAGGCCAGCGGGCGCCGGTCCCCGGTGAACTCGGTCAGCAGCCCCGCCGCGTACATCATGTCGCTGCCGGTGTGGATGAAGGGCGCCCCGTGCCCCTCGAATGGCAGCGGCCCGCCTTCGTAGATCGCGTCCCAGGTCTGCCCGACGTGCCAGCCGTACACGCCGTGGCGGTTCATGTCCAGGTTTCTCCAGTTCTGAGTGTGCGACGCCCAGAATGCCAGCACGAACTGTTTGAACGCCTCCGGATCGGCCTCCCACATCAGCTCGTAATACGGGAAGTGGTATTTCAGCTCGTGCATGACCCCGGTGTCCCAAGTGGCCGGTACGGGCACGCCTTTCGACCAGTCCTTGTTGCTCTCGCCGACAAACCGATCTGCTCCGGCGTCGATCATGCAATGCCCGCCCCAGAAGAGCAGCCCGTCGCGCCAGCGATAGTGCTCCAGCATGTACCGGGTAGCATCCAGTGCCGCCTGGTGATACCGGGGATCTCCGGTGATCGCTGATAACGACACCAGCGTCCGGAACAACACCTGCTGGCTGGCCAGGTTGGACATCACCTGCCGCTTGGGCATCTTCCACACTTCAGCGCAATCGTCCGGCAGCACCCAGGTGGCCGGATCGTGCGTATCGACGTTGATGCCGTCGACGAACAAGGGTGTGTGTCTTTCGCCGTAGGTGTCGCGACCGTACTTGAGGACGTTGTCAGCGAAGGTTCGCACGACGGCGACGTAGTCAGGCTGCTTCGCGGTATCGGCCTGAGCGAACACGACCTGCGGCAGCATCGCCGACAGCAGCGAGGTGATTCCCACCGCAAGTCCTCGCAAGTCTCGAAGCATCATCCGAACCTCGTATATGAAATGCCCTGCGCCATCATCGCCCACCACCGGAGGAAAGCGCCGCCTCCGCGCCCTTGTGCTTGAGCGCCCGGATGTCCTCCGGCTTGAGCGCCCTGCCTATCACCAGGATGTCACCGATGAAGGCCTGGAACTGATCGATACTATCCAGTTCGCTGTCTGCTTAGCGCGGGTCTGGCCCGCAACGGCAGTGAGCTATTGAGGGCAGGATACTTGGGAGCGGGGCTATGTCAACAGATTTAAGCCGATTCTGTTGACAGGCTGTACGTTTTTCTGGGCGGTTTTGACGGGAGGAGGTTCGCTGGGTCGCTATTCGCAATCGCAGGCCGGGTCGGCCGGCAGGTTCGCACCGCTGAGCCACTGACGGAACGCGATCACATCCCCCAGGTCGATGTCCTCGTCGTCGTCGAGGCGCATGGCCGTACACGCGGGGTTGATGGCGGGAACGCCCGGACCGGTCAGGCAGGCCTGCAACATGCCGAAATCGGAAAGATCAACATCCCCATCCCGGTCGAAGTCGAGCCGCACGGGGATAGGCGGCGCGGGGTTGCCGACGATGTCTCCGGCGTCATAGACGGCCACCCCGAGATCGTAGTAGCAGCCGTACAACCTGTTGAGGTCGTGGGGATCTTCGCCCAGCAGCCAGGCGCTGTACGAGAGGTTCTGTCCGATCTGCTGGCGCGAGGCGGCGTCGTTGGAGAAGCTGTCCACCCGCCAGGAGTAGCCGTATCCGCTGCACGTGAACAGGTTCCCCGCCCGCAGCATCGAGAACAGCGGGCGGTAATAGATGTAGCCGTTGCGGTCGTCGCTCGAGATCTTGTTCCAGCTCAGTCCGTGATCGGTGCTGTACCACAGGCCGCCCCACTGCGTCGCGTAGGCGAACCGGCCCGGCGTGTGCGGGTCGGCCGAGACCCACCGCCCCCAGTACGCGCCGAACTGCGTGCTGCGGGTGAACGAATCGGTGTAGGTCGTCTCCGCCTGGATGGACAGGTCGTCGAAGTCCGCCTGCGTGCGGTTGGTCTCCAGGGCGAAGTACCCGGGCCCGTCGTAGCGATGGTTCGGATCGGTGTACGAGCCGACCAGAACATCGTTGGCGTAGAGATCGAACTGGTTGCCCGACGCCACCAGCTTGATGGTGTTCCACGCCGCGGTGTTCGCGACCACGGCGGTCTGTTCCGCGTTGATGACGGTGGAATCCTGGGCGTTGAACAACCCCACCACGCCGTTGCGACGCATGTACACCAGCCAGCCGGACTGGCTGAAATGACTGTCGGCGCTGGCCCCGCGGATGGTGAACCCGGCCCAGTAGCTGGTGTTCCCCTGGTCGGAGTCGAGGATGCGGATACGGCACTGATAGACACCGTCAGCGAAGGTGTGGTGATCGAGATTGACATGGTAGCCGGCGCAGCATTTCTGGTCCTGGTGCATGGCGTTGGCCAGCACCTGCCAGTAGCCGATGCCGATCCGCCAGTCGCCGTAGAACTTGCGGTCGCGGACCTGGGCCCAGGTCGCCCCACCATCCGCCGATCGCCAGACGTAACCGAGTTGCCCGGCGGCATGATGCGGCGGAGAGGCCGCGATCAGAATCACGTCGGGATCGAACGGGTCGCCGGACAGCCCGGACAGCGCCGTGTCACTCGAAGCCGGGACGGTCCCGAGGACACTCCATGAATCGCCGCCGTTGAGACTCTCGAGAATTCGCTTCCCGTCGCGGTCGCCGATCACGATCCTGCCGCAGCGACGCGGATCGAGCCACGCATCGATGACCGAGGTTGCGGAGCCGTTCGAGTAGATCAACTCCCAGCTCAGGCCCGCATCCAGCGAGCGCCAGAACCCTCCGTCCACAATGTACCAGCGGTTCGGCCGGTGCCGCTCGATCTGCACATGGGGCAGCCCGTTTCCCGGCAGGACACCGTGATACTGCCAGGTCGCCTGTCCCGCTGGCAGGCGGTAGACCGTGTTCCCGTCCAGGACGCAGTAGATGCCGCCCGGTTCGAGCGGATCGCCGAACGCCTGCCAGCCGCGGATGAGCTGCGTCATCGGCAGTCCGACGTTGATCTCATCGAAGCTCTGCGCACCGTTCGTACTCTTGAACATCCCCAGCCCGGCCGTCCCCACGTAAACCACATCCGGGTCGGCGGGATCGATCTCCAGGCAGCGTGGACCACCGGCCAGGGTCGCCCGTGCCGACCAGGTGCCCCCGTTGTCGCCGCTGCGCCAGACGGTGCTGCCCACGATGGCGTAGGCGACCTGCGGGTTGGAGGGGGCGAAGCGCATGGCGGAGACGGACTTGTCGTTGAAGAGCTGGGTCTGACGCGTCCATGTCGCTCCATAATCGGAGCTGCGCCAGGTACCGCCGACTTCGTCGCACCAGACCTGGTGGGTGGCCGCAGGGTTGACGGTGATCGAGTAGGTGCTGTGATCGCCGGTCACCGGCGGCGTGTTGGACCAGTTCACCCCTCCGTTGGTCGAACGATAGATCGAGTTGTGGGGTGAACCGCAGTACAGGCGCGCGGAGTTGGAGGGATCGAACACCACCGGCCACGCATCGTTGCCCACACCCGAGCCCGGCACGTTCGACCCGGCGATGTTGGTCCAGCTTGCGCCACCGTTGACGGACTCAAACACGCCGCCATCGCAGCCGGCGACGATCGTGCCCGCCACCAAGTGGTCAGCATTGCCGGGGTCGATCGCGATCCCGTGGATGCCGTTGCATCCGTTGACGGTGGTGCCGGTGCTGGACAAGGCCCAGGACGTTCCGCCGTTGGTCGTCTTGTACACCTGCCCGGAACTGGCTGTCCAGGCGGTATTGGGATCGGACGGATGGACGGCCGGGCCCTGGCGCACCAGGTGATCGTAGCCCGGCCCGCGGTCGGCGTTGAAGGTGGCCGTCTTTGACCAGGTCTGACCGCCGTTGGTGCTCTTGAACACGCCCAGCGAGCGGGCCTGGATGTAAAGCACGTTCGGCTGGCTCGGCGCGATGGTGATGCCGTTGACAGTGAGGTTGCGCAATCCCTCGTTGTGAGGAATCCACGTGCCGGCCGT
>CAYVVX010000524.1:0-4498 GCA_964455315.1 uncultured Planctomycetales bacterium
CGGCCGGCAGACGGTTCGGCCGTTGCGCAGTTAGTCTTGCTTTGACAGTAGGTTACCATCGATTCAGAGGCGCGGCGCAATTGTTGCTTTTGCTACAAAAAGTCTTGACATGAGCGGGACCATCGGGGATATTAAAGGATGAGGACGGAGGGCCCTTCCTGGGCATGGTCGGAATCAGCAACCGGCCGCGCGCGAGGGGAAAGGCCACACATCGTCGCTTTTTGTGGTTTTGTAAATCAGCACCGGCAGCCCGCACGGGAGTTCTCGTGCGTGTCGTACGGCCGTGGCGGGTCCGGAAGGAACAGGGAACGAGCGTTCACACGTCCCCTATTTGGAGGAGGTTTCACGATGAAAATGTTTGCAGGAGTCGGGTTCTTGGCCGCGCTGGGGCTGATGGTTGCGCCCGCGTCGGCCATGCTGATCAACGGCGACTTCGAGGCCGGCACCACCGGGTGGGGCGGCAACGTCGAGTTGAACAGCACCATCCACAATCCGGGCGCCAGCCCGAATGGCGGCAACTACGGCAGCGCCCAGGCCGGCGGTCAGAATGTCGACCGGACCATCACCCAGACGGTTACCGGCCTGACCCCGTTCGCCACCTACGCGCTGGACGGCTACTGGGCCTCGAATTCGGCGGGCACCATTGGCACCGCTAAGGTCACCCTCACCGGCGACACTGCTGACAGCGATACCGTCGCCTACGGCAACACCGCCGGCTTCGGGTGGACGCCGCATAACACGCTGAGCGCCAAGGCCAGTGCTGCCGGTGAACTGGCCATCGTCTATCGAGTCACCACCGACGGCAATTGGAGCAACGGTGCGGCCATCCACGTGGACGGCGTCACCCTCACTCCGGAGCCGGGCAGCCTGGCGATTCTCGCTCTGGCCGGTCTGCCGATGCTGCGCCGCCGCCGCCGCATGGCCTGATCGCAAGTAAAGCTCTCCCTGGAGAGGGAAGCGCTTTCAGCAGCAGAAGTTGAACGACACCCCGGAGCCGTCAGCAAGCTCCGGGGTGTTTTTTGCGCGCGGACCATCCTCACGCGGGGCCTGAGGTTGATCCGTTCACGTGGTTCCGGGTGGCCGCATCAGTCCGTCCAGAAGCTGAGTTTCGCCTCCGCCCGCTTGAGCATGGCACCGGCTTCGGCATGGTCGGGTCTGATCCTGATGGCGGTGCGAAGCAGGTGGGCGGCTTGCTGGTAGTTGCCCAGCAGCCCCTCCGCCCGCGCCGCCGCCAGCAGGTAGGTGAACTCGACGGGCTTCGCCTCGACGCAGGCGGCGAGGTCTTCGCGGGCGAGCCCGGCAAGCTGTGCGGGGTCGCCGGTTTTCAGGGCAGGGGGCAGGCGGTGTTCCTTCAGGGCCAGATTGAGCCGGACCAGCCCGCGGGCGAAGCGGGCCGCATGGATGCCTGGGTCAAGTTCGAGGGCACGATCCGCCTCGTTGAGGGCTGCCTGAAGTTGCCCGGTGTCGATTGCGATCAGCGCCAGCGTGGCGTGAGGGGCGCCTTCCTGGGGAGCGAGTTCCGCTGATTTTCGAGCATGGGCCTCCGCCTCTGAAAAGCGACGCAACCGGCGGTAAGTCTCCGCGATGGTGCCATGGATCGCGGGCAGATCCGGTGCAGCGGCCTGCTCGGCAAGCACCTGATCGACAAGCTGGAGCGCTTCGTCCGGCAGGCCGCGATCGGCCAGACTGCTGAAGCGGGCCAGCAGCGGATTGCGCGAGGTCTCCAGGCGAAGGATCATCAATGCGGTTTCATCCTCCATGATGCCCCCGGCGGCGGATTCCGCGGACATCAACAGGTGGAAGCGGCTGTCTTCGGGCTGGTTCAGGTGGCGATAGAGCGTGGCCAGGCAGCGGTGGCCCTTGCTGCCGATGGGCCCGAGCGCCTGGGCTTTATCCAGGTCCGTGCGGGCCTGCTCCCATTTCCCGTCGTCCAGATCGACCGATGCCCGCTCCACCCAGCCGAAGGGATCATTCGGGCGCAGCTCGAGGTAGCGATCGACGCAACGACGGGCCTCTTCGACATCGCGGGCTTCGACCGCGAGCCAGCCAAGCTGCATCCAGGTCGGAGCGTAATCGGGTGCCAGGCGCGAGGCTTCCTGGAGCGCCTCGCGTGCCGCCGGGCCGTCCCCGTTCCCCTTCAACCACAGCCCCAGCAGGTACGGCCAGCGGTAGTCCCCGGGATCGGCAGCGCCGGCACGGCGGTAAAGGGGCTCGGCGAGTTCGGGGAACTTCTGGGCCTCGCAGAGCTGCCCGAGCAGGCCGATCTCGTCGGGCTCGTTGGGGCGATTGCGGATGCGGTTGAACATGTCGTAGAAGTGTTTCTGACCGCCTTCGTCAATCCCGGAGATGTCCGGCAGTTCCGGCAGGTTCAGCTTCGCACAGATGGCCCGCGCCGCCGACTGATCCTTGCGGAACGACTCGAACGACCCCAGCGACGGCAGGTAGGTCACCAGCACGAACGGACCGTCCGGGCCCGTGTCCGGCATGACCACCCAGCCCATCACCGAACCCATGTAGCGGGTTACGCCCGCCACCAGCACCAGGAACAGCAGCAGGCTCAGGAGCAACCGCGGCCACAGCCGGGCCCGCTTTGGTCTGGTCGGGGGGGCGGGTGCCGCCGATCCGGTGGGCGGGGGGGCGGAGGGATTCGCTGCGGTCATGGCGAACCTCGGGAGTGCGGGCGGATCTGAAGTGGTCAGTAGGCCATCATCGGCCAGGTGCGCTCGATGCTGCGCTCGTCACCCTGCATGCGATCCTCGAATTCCTGCTTGTACAGCGGCGCGACCTGCTCCCAGTGGTCGAAGTCGGCGTTGATCCAGTTTTCGACCCGGTCGCTGTTGGCGTTCGACTCGCGAATGTCCCGCTGGTGCCACTTCTCCAGCAGCCGGACGGTGCCGCGAAGCTGCTCCGGGTGCTCGCGTTCGATCTTTTCGAGCAGATTGGCGGTTTTGCGAAGGTTGCCCTCGCGCATGGCGATCCGCTGGTCGGCTTCCGGGGATTCGCAGCCGGCGACGACCGCCAGCAGCAGCAGCGCTGAGAAGTATCGCATCATGCACCCTTATACCCGCCCGCCAGGCCGTCGGCGGCAGCCCGGCGGGGACCGTCTCGGGGGCGGGCGTGCCACCCCACGCCGGGACGGTGACGCACGTCCAGCATACCCGCCGCCGGCTGACTTGTCCCGCCCTCCGGAGGGGCGTACCATGACGGTCGCGCGGGTCGAGGGCCGGCCCGCGGTTCACCTGGTGAATCTTTCGGATGACCGGCGAGGAGACCTTGACCATGTCCCATGCGCGGCACGGATTGGCGGGCGGTGCGAGCGAACGGCGGCGTTTCCGGGGAGTCCTTCCGCTGCTGGCGGCGGCGTGGCTGGCCGGCGGGGGGTTCGGCACTGTCGCCCGGGCGGCGGAGGCGGATTCGCCCCACAAGCTCCTGGTGGTCAAGGGCGTCGAGGTCCAGCCGCTGGTCGCCCAGGCCCGCCGCATCGTCGAGGCCCTCGATTTCATCGGCCAGCCGCTGCTCAGCGATGCCGACAGGCAGGCCATCGCCGCCGCGGCCGATAACCCGGACGCCGCCGAAGGGTCCATGCAGATCCAGCGCGTGCTGGACGGCCATTGCATCGCCGGGGTGAACATCAATCCCGAGAGCCGCGTGAAGGTCGCGCCCGGCCCGGCGAAGCCGCTGCTGGTCGAGCAGGGCTGGCGAACCTTCCTGGTCAAGGTGCACAACGAAGCGGGCGTGACCGCCGAACTGCGGGCCGACAGCCCCAATGCCCAGCCGGTGTATGTGCAGCGCGGCGGGCCCGACCCGGAGGTCAAGCTTTCGCGGGACAACGTCCGCGACCGGTGGATGGACCTGCACATGTTCAACGACCGCCCGATGACCAGGACGTTGTCCGGGCTCATGGTCGAGTACCGCATCCTCCAGGTGTTCAGCCGCGACTCCGGCCGGCGCGAGGCCAGCCTGGGCTTCAACGTCGACCAGGGCACCCAGGACATCGGCTTCCGCAACGACATCGCCATCCTGTTCTCCGCCGAGCCCAGCGCCGACGTGAAGCTCAAGGTGCTGGACGAGGGTAACCAGCCGACCATGGCCTGGTTCGTGTTCCGCGACGAGAAGGGGCGGGTCTACCCCTCGCAGAGCAAGCGGCTGGCGCCGGACTTTTTCTTCCACCCGCAGATCTACCGCGGCGACGGTGAGACCATCACCCTGCCCACCGGCACCTATGACGTGAAGTACGGTCGCGGGCCCGAGTACCTGATCGAGAAGCAGACCATCACCGTTTCGGCCGGGGATCGCGACCCGGTGGCGGAGTTCAAGCTGAACCGCTGGATCCATCCGGCGAAGATGGGCTGGTACTCCGGCGATCACCACGTCCACGCGGCCGGCTGCGCCCACTACACCGACCCGACCCGCGGGGTGACGCCGGAGGACATGATGCGGCACATCCTCGGCGAGGATCTCAACGTCGGCTGCGTGCTGAGCTGGGGCCCGTGCTGGT
>CAYVVX010000525.1:0-4492 GCA_964455315.1 uncultured Planctomycetales bacterium
CGGTCGGAAGCTCAGCGCGTATCTGAACCGCCGGCGCAAGCAGAAATACGAGGGCGATCGGCGCAGCATCTTCGAGCGCTACATCGGCGAGGTGGTCAACGCCTGCGAGACGATCAAGACCATCGACCGCGACAAGCTCCATGAGGATCTGCTGGTGGTGGCCCGCAAGATGACCGCCCGCGCGGACGAGGAGCTCGACGAGCACGGCAGGCCCCTCCGGCCCGCGAAACGCGAGACCGAGTTCGGCGAGAATACCGTGGTGGTCGACCGGGAGCAGCCGCCGGAGGGGTTTGTGCTGAGTTCGGCGTAACGGTCGTGGGCTGCCTGAGCTTGGTTCACGCTACCCCCGCGGCTAGAATGAATCCTGTGTTCGACCCCGCTGGCAGAGGTGATGATGACCATCCCGGACGTAGACTTTCCTGTGACCGCCGTCCGCATCCCCATGGAGTGGATCATGCGCGCCGAACGGGCCGTGGAGAAGGTGCGGGAACGACTGCTTAAGACCTGTCGGGCGCTTGAGGCTGCTCAGGTGCCCTACGTTGTGATCGGCGGCAACGCCGTCGCGGTCTGGGTCGGAAGCCGCGACGAGGGGGCCATTCGCAACACCAGGGATGTGGACATCCTGCTGCGCCGAAACGACCTCCATCGGGCAGCTGCTGCGATGGCCGAGGCGGGTTTTGATATGGCGGAGGTTAACGGCGTCACCATGTTCCTCGATCGCACCGATCCCATGCCCAGTCGCGGCGTGCATGTCGTCTTCGCCGGAGAGCGTATCAAGTCCAGCGATCTGGTTCCTGCTCCCGATATCGTGAAGGGCATGCGGAGCGTGGAAGGTGTCGATGCTCTGGAACTGCGTGAACTGCTGATCCTCAAGTTGATTGCATTCAGGGACGTCGATCGGGTTCACATTCGCGACCTGATCGGGGTCGGCCTGATCGACGATGCCCTTGCAGAGCGCATCCCTGCTGAACTACGTCCGCGTCTCGAGGAGATCCGGGCCAATCCCGACGGCTGAGCCACCCGCCCGGTCTGATAGTCATCCACGGAGGAGATCCCCTTGGCCAAGAAGGCAAGCTCGAAGAAGAAGGTGACCGCAGGCAAGGTCAAGCACAGCGGTCAGGACAAGGTCACCGCCGGCAAGATCGAGGGCGTCGTCGACGGCATCGTGGTCGCGGCGAAGAAGAAGCTGAGTCCCAGCCTGGACATCCCCACGCGGGCGCTGTCCAACGTGCGCTTCGACCCCAAGAAAGCCATCATCGAGATGGGCTCCAACAAGCAGACGCGGCAGTTCTTCGACCTCAACATGGCCCGCAAGTTCATGCAGACCACGCTGATCGCGGCCCAGTGCAAGCAGCTCATTGACGCCGGCAAGTCGGCATCCATCCGGCAACTGTACTACATGGCCAAGCACACCGTGGCCGGCTCCAAGGAGAAAACTTTCAACGGCCAGGAGGAATCCGACCCGATCATCGAGGATCTCGAAGTTTCTATCGACGCGCTCCGCGAGGAGTTGCACGTCTTCGCCAGCAACCGCGGCAACCTGGTCGGTCCGCTGGTGGTGGTCGATGACGGGAACACGCTCGACTGCATGCGAATGGGATCGGCCGGCTACGCGGTGCCCAGCATCGTCGAGCCGGACATGGTGCAGTTCAAGAAGTGCGACGCGAAATACGTCCTGCACGTCGAAAAGGACACCGTCTGGCGGCGGTTCTACGAGGATCGCTTTCACGAAAAGCATCAATGCATCGTCAGCCACGGCAGCGGCCAGCCGCCGCGCGGCATGCGCCGCCTGCTCCGCCGGCTTCATGATGAGCTGAAGCTGCCGGTGTACTGTCTGCTCGATAACGACCCCTGGGGCTATTACATCTACAGCGTCATCAAGCAGGGATCGATCAACCTGGCGTACGAGAGCAAGCGCATGGCCGTGCCGGGGGCGCGGTTCATCGGCGTATCCAGCTTCGATTACGAGGCGTGCGGACTCAGCGACGACGTGAAGATCGCCCTCGACGACCAGGACATCAAACGCTCCAAGCAGATCCTCAACTACCCCTGGTTCAAGCACAAGAAGCACTGGGAGCGCGAGATCCAGAAGATGATGCGCAACGGCTTCAAGATGGAAGTCGAGGCCATGATCAACAAGCGGCTGACCTACCTCACCGAGGAGTACACGCCGATGAAGATCAAGGACAAGAAGCAGTGGCTGGACTGACCGCCGGCTGCATCACCTCGCGGAAGGTCGGCGGTTCGTAGGTCCGTCCTTCGCCCAGGCGGCGCTGTTCGCGCTTGAGCGCCATGAGGATGAATCTGCCCGCCAGCGGCGCGATCAGCCGCGACCGCCAGCCGAACTCGCGGTACACCTCCTTGAGCACCTCCGATATCCGGTCACATATCGCCTGGTTCGAGCGGAACCATCGCCGGGCCGCCCACAGTGCCCCGGCCTCGGTGGTGGCCAGATCGCGGGCTTCGTACGCAAAACGCGACCGCACGCGGGCATCGGGATTGTGGCGGTGTCGGCGGAATCCTTTCAAGGTCGTGGCGATGACCCGGACGATGCTGGGGCCGTTCACCTCGAAATCCCGCCGGAATGCCCGCACCAGCATCTCTGACTCCTGCCCGTCGCGAATGTGGGCATGGCGATAGTTGAACTTGAGCTGGCCGTGGGCGTCGGCCGGATCGCATTCGGACTCGTCCAGGAGCAGTCCGCGGGCGCGCTGCTCGGCGTGAAGCGGCGTGCCCGGAATCGGCGTGTAGAGCATGAACTGGTGGAACTCGGTGTCGTGGCTGACCGCGTACTCGATGGCATCGTCGATGTTTTCCGGTGTGTGCTCCTCGAGCCCGATGATGGTCGAGCCGAGCACGCGGATGCCGTTCGACTGAAGCTCGCGAATCAACGCGTGGGTGTCGGCCCCCTTGAGCTTGAGGTACTGCGACCCCTTGCCCTCCAGGCCCATCCAGACCCAGGAGATGCCCAGCCCGACGAGCTGCTCCATGGTGTAGGAGCGGAGCACGTTGGCGGAACTGAACACGTACAGGGACCAGGCCTTGTTGTGCTCGATCATCAGGCTGAGCAGCCGCAGGGCCCGCTTGCGATGAAGCAGGAAGTTCTCGTCCATGACGAAGAAGCTGCGGACCTTCATGGACCGCTCGAGCTGGCACATGACCTCGAACAGCTCCTCGCCGGTCTCGTAGAAGTGGATGCACTTGCCCTTGCCGCCGAACATCGCCGACGTCGAGCAGAAGTTGCAGCCCAGCGGGCAGCCCACCGAGGGGATCAGCGTCGCGGCCACGACGCCTATGTGCTCCCGCAGGGCGATGCCCATGGTCCGGGCACCGATCCCGGAGAGGATGTCGGGATGCCTGACGGGGCGGTCCGGCTCCTCGCCGAGGAAGCGGCGCATCCACTCGATCCCCTCGCCGCGGACGACGTGATCCACATCGATGCGCTGCTCGAGGTTGGGCATGTTGGCGACGTGCCCGCCGACGACGATGGTCGCCCGGGGCAGATGCTCGCGGATGAGCCGGCACATCTCGCGCACCTTGCCGACGTTGGGCGGGATGGCGCTGATACCGACGATGTCGTAGGTGTTATTACTTATTTCGTGGATAAATTTATCCATATTTGGAAAATCAAGAAGCGTGCTGGCGGCCTCGATATTCGCCTGGATGAGCATCAGCCCCCAGGAGCGGTGGAACATCCGCAATGAGAAGGGCCCCTGCACCCGGGTGACCTGATTGTGATACAACTCCATCGGGTTGAGCAGCCGGCTGCCGTACTCGTCGTCGCGGGCGTAAGGCCCGAACACGCTGGTCAGCAGCACCCGGGCCCGCCCGCCGAGGGGATGGACCGGGAATGAAGGCACGGCAACGGAAGGGGTGGTCAGCAGGGTGGTCATGATGGCACGGGTTCCTGTGAAACCAGATCAATCGTTCTCTTGCTCGCGCGAGGTATCGGAGGGTTTTCGGTCGGCAGGACGGAGAGCGGTAGACCGCCTGAAGATCGGGCCGGCGATACATCCGTTGTTCGCAAGGCGACCATGCTACCTGATTATCCAGTGAACGTCCAGCCCTTGACGCCACCCCCAACGACAGGCGGCGGTGGGATTCGAACCCACGAATAACGGATTTGCAATCGGGGTGGGTGGCAGCGCAAGGGCTGCTGTAGCAACAACTTACAATCCAAGCGAGGCGCCTTCTGCGCCTGGCACGCCGAATGAACAAGCGTCTCTGTACACCGACTTGTCGATTTTGGTCGACGCCTGGCCGCGGCTGAGCGGCGGGATCCGCGCGGCGATCGTTTTGCTGGTGCGGGCAGCCGACGCGAATGCAGGCCCGCTGTTGCACGTGAAACCGCCCGGCGTGCCGGAAGGGGACTCCGCCCCCGCGGATGCACCAGACGCGACCCCTGGGCGTCGGCGGCGGCTTTCGCGGCGGCAGCTACGTCGGCTGGGGATGCGGCCGATTCGCCGGCACGGCCGCGGGCAGGCGGGGGGTG
>CAYVVX010000526.1:0-4486 GCA_964455315.1 uncultured Planctomycetales bacterium
AGGAGGGCGGCCTCGACACCTTTAAGCTGGATGTGTTCGGCGTGCCCATGACCGTCATCCAGGTCCGCGGCGAGCGTCACGGCATCTACTTCCCCTGCGAACTCAAGCTCGGGCCCGTCGAACGCGAGGTCAACCTGGACATGTCGGCCAGCCGGATGATCGGCGAAGCCATGCGCCCGTTCAGCTTTCTGCCGCTTCTGGAGGTCGGGCAGTCCTGGCGGATGCAGCTTCTTGATCCGATCGCGGCGGTGCTCGCGCAGAAGACGGAGTTCACCTCCGTCGTCGCCCGGGTGACCGCGATGGAGACCATCACCCACAACGGCGAGGAGGTGGAATGCTTCGTCGTCGAGCTGTCGCCCCATGAAGCCAGGGCCTGGGTGAACCGCCAGGGACGCGTGCTGGTCCAGGAGGTGCAGATGCCCGGCGTGGGCAGGCTGACCGTGCGGGAGGAGCCTTACGAAGCCGAGAAACGCAGTATGGCCCGGCAGACGGTGCAGGCCTGGAGCGCGGGCCAGGGCGGCTTGTTGCGCGGTTCCCGCCGTCCGCCGCCGCAGGAGACCGAGGTGGAGCGATGAGCGCGGCTATTGACATCGTCAACGTCACCAAGAAGTACGGCAACCACACCGCGGTGGACCGGCTGTCGCTGCAGCTCGCCGAGGGTGAGATGTTCGCCTGTCTCGGCCCCAACGGCGCCGGCAAAACCACCACCATCAAGATGATCGCCGGCCTGCTCATCCCCGACGCCGGCAGCGTCACCGTGTGCGGACATCCCATGGACCGGGACGGACGCCAGGCCAAGGCCCAGCTTGCCTATGTGCCCGAGCAGCCGTTCCTCTACGACAAGCTCACCGGGCACGAGTTCCTGAACTTCGTGGGCAGGATGTACGGTCTCGACCCCGACGTGATCCGCCGCCGATCCGGGGAACTGATCGAACGGCTGGACATGGGCGGCTACCTGGACCAGCTCACCGAGAGCTACTCGCACGGAATGAAGCAGCGCGCGGTCCTGGCCGCTGCCTTGCTGCATGACCCGCGCGTACTGGTCATCGACGAGCCCATGGTCGGCCTCGACCCGCGCACCGTGCGCACGGTCAAGGATCTCATGACCGAAATGACCAGCGCCGGGCGAACCGTGTTCATGAGCACGCACACGCTGGAGGTCGCCGAGGCCATGGCCGACCGCATCGGCATCATCCATCGCGGGCGGTTGATCGCCGTGGGGACGATGGCGGAATTGCGGGCCCAGGCCGCGGAGCGCGACTCGCTGGAGGAGATTTTCCTGCGCCTGACCGCCGACTCCGACGACCAGACCCTGGAAACGGTACCTTCGTGAACCGGACGCGGCGCGGAAGGCGCACTCACTGTTGAGCAAGGGCCGCCTGATGACTCCCCACGGACGCGAGGCCATGTCGGCGAGCAGCCTGTTCAGCGGCACCAGCCCGGTTCCGCCCCCGGCGTCGAGCTTTCTGATGCTCGCCGCGCTGCGCGTGCGACTGCTGCGCAATACGCTCGCCCTGGCCGTGCGCCGACGTCCGCTGAACCTGGTCGGAACCGCTGCCTCGCTGCTGCTCATCTGGGCGGGGCTTTACTTTGTGCTCCGCTATACCTTCTGGGAGGTGCGCCGCCAGGTGCTGGAGGGCGCGGTTGCGGTCCCGCTGATCTTCACGTTCTTCTTTCTGGCGTTGACCGGCATGCTGGCCTTCTCCAACGCCATTCTCTGCTACGGCTCGCTGTTCCGCCGCGGCGACAGCCTTTACCTGATGTCCAGTCCGGTCCCGCCGCGCGACGTGGTGGTGATCAAGTACGTCGAAAGCCTGCTGCTGTCGAGCTGGTCACTGGTCCTGCTCGGCCTGCCGCTGATGATGGCCCTGGCTGACACCTTCGCCGAAACGTGGGCGTTTTATCCCCTGTTTCTCGGGTTGTTCCTGCTGTTCATCCCGGTCCCCGGGGCCATCGGGCTCGTGCTCGCATGGACCATGGCCATGATCGCCCCCAAGACCCCGCGCAGGACGCTGATTCTCTTCGCCGGGCTGTTCGCGGCCGGGCTGGCGTGGTGGCTGTGGCGGCTGTTGTCCGCCCCGGTGGACAGCAGCGTGTGGCTCAAGAACCTCTACGACCGCATCAGCCTGATCCAGAACGCCATGCTGCCGCACACCTGGGTTTCCCGCGGCATCTACTACGCCCTGCAGCGCCGCCCGGCGGACGCCCTGTTCTACCTCATGGTCACCGCCGCCAACGCCCTCTTCTTCAGCGTCATCGCCGTCGCCGTGGTCAGCCGGTACTTCGCCTCCGCCTTCGGCCGGGCCCAGACTTCCGGCGCCCGCGGCATCCGCCGCTCCGGCTGGTTCAGCAGCTATCTCGGCGAGGTGATCTTCTTCTACCTGCCCTGGCGGCAGCGCCTACTGGCCGCCAAGGACATCAAGACCTTCCTCCGCGATCCCCTGCAATGGTCGCAGATGGCCATCCTGTTCGGGCTGCTGGCGCTGTACGTCAGCAACGTGCAGCGGCTCTGGACCGAGCTGAACAGCGACAACCTCAAGTCCCTGATCGCCTTCCTCAACCTGACCGCGGTCAGTCTGATCCTGGCGACATTCACCAGCCGGTTCGTGTTTCCGCTGATCTCCCTGGAAGGTCAGCAGATCTGGCTGCTCGGCCTGCTGCCTCTGCCCCGCCGGGGGCTGATCATCGGCAAATTCCTGTACGCCCTGACCATCACCCTGGTCGCAGCGCTGGCCGTGATGGGCGTCTCCATCTACCGGCTGGGCATGCCCCAGAGCCTGGGCATCGCCCACCTGCTCGCCTCCGCATCCATCTGCGTCGGGCTGTGCGGCGTGTCCATCGGCATGGGTGCCCGGATGGCCGTGTTCACCGAGCGCAACCCGGCGCGGATCGCCGGCGGCTTCGGCGGAACGCTCAGCCTGCTGATCTCCGTCGGCGTGGTGGTGCTCTCGCTGGCGGGGATGTTCATGCTTTCGCACTTCACCGCCGGCGACGACTCCCTGAATCGCTCCACGTGGCTGTGGCTGACCGGTGTGATTGCCTTCAACCTCGCCATCGCCGCCGCGTGCCTGACCATCGGCATCCGTCATTTCAACCGGCTGCAGTTCTGACGACTCCGCATTCGAGAGGCGGGCCCTGCCGATGCCGCGGAATTGCCCGGGCCCGATAACCCGCGCCACGAGCACTTATCAGATTTCGATCGTTTTTTCTCAAGTTTCGCGAGGTATTGGTGATCCGGGCATGGAAGCAATGCACTCAAGCCGGTAGAATGGGCAAGGATCGAAAGGAAAGCCCCATGCCCAGGACGCTGCCCCGCCATCATCCGCCCGAATCGGCCCAGCGGCGCCACGTCGTCCTGCCCCGTCCACAGTTCACCCGGGAAGAGAAACGCCGCGTGTTCAAGTCGATGGTGGTCGGCCAGTTGGAAGCCGGCTTCCTCCGCTACTCCAAGCGTCAGGAGCTGCTCCGCTACGCCGACATCCTCGGGCTTCGCGAGTTCGACGCCACCCTGCTCATCGCCGAAGCCCAGTACGACGCCGATCACATCGAGCCGATCGGATTCAGCAGCGCCGCCACCTTCAGCGCGGTCAGCGCCGTCGAGCGGTGGTCCACCTCCATGCGGCTGATGTTCGCCGCCGGTGCGGCCGCCATCATCGATGGGTTGCTGCTCTACTGGCTGTTCGCCTGATCGCCTGTCTGATCGACCCCTTCTCGCGCAATACCACGTGATCCGCCCATCAGCCCTGCCGCGCCTCCAGGAAAAACCAGAGCAGCGACTTCGCGTTGAACAGTACGTGAACGCCGATCACCACCCGCAGCGAGCCCGTCCGCTCGTACAGGAAGCCCAGCAGGATGCCCAGCGCAATGAGCGCCGGCACATGGTGTGGCACCGGCGAATGCATCAGTCCGAAAACCGTGCCCGCCGCCAGCAGCGCGAACCAGCGGTGCAGGTAGCTGCGTTCCCGTGGCCACACCCGGTACAATGCGGACTGCAGAATGCCGCGAAAGAACAGCTCCTCCCCGACCGGCGCCAGAACCCCCGCGCCCAGGATCGCCACCACGCGAATCCATCCCGGCGTGGAAGCCTGGTTCAGCGTCTCGAAGACCGCATGCTCGTCGGGCGTATACTTCGGCCACACGCGCTCGATCACCAGCCCGGTGAGCACCGAGACCACTCCGGCCACCAGCAGCGCAGCCAGCCAGCCGGCCAGCAGGTTCCGAGCATCCCGCACCACCGACCCGCCGGTGATCCCGAAGCCCCGCCAGCCCCCTGCGAACGCCCGATGACCCACGAACAGGCAGACGCCGATCATCAGCGCCTGGACCAGGTTCATGCTCACCACGTTGCGCCAGAGCGCCGCCGCCTCGGCCTGGTCACCGGCCAGACCCGCCCCCATGCCGGACGTCAGCCAGAGCGCGATCTGTGCGCTGACCGCATACGCCATCAGCGTCGCCATCAGCACGATCGGCTCCACCTTCTGTCGGC
>CAYVVX010000527.1:0-3376 GCA_964455315.1 uncultured Planctomycetales bacterium
GACGGCAAAGTCACTCTCATCACCGGCGCCAGCAGCGGCATCGGCTACGCCACCGCCGTTCGGCTGGCCCGCGACGGCGCCCGCGTGGTGCTCGCCGCCCGCCGGCGCGACCGGCTCGACACGGTCGCGGCGAAGGTGCGCGACGCCGGCGGCGAAGCCCTCATCTGCCCCACAGACGTCGCCAGGTTGTCTGAGATTCAGGCGCTCGTCGCCCGCACCCTGGACACTTTCGGGCGCATCGACGTGGTCTTCAACAACGCCGGGCTCATGCGCGTCGGGCCCATCGAGGAACTCAGCCACGACGACATCGAGCAGCAGGTCAACGTCAACGTCCTGGCCGCCATCCGCCTCATCAAGGAGGTCGTCCCCGTCCTCAAGCGGCAGGACGACGGTCTGATTCTCAACGTCTCCAGCGTGCTCGGCCGCAAGACCCGGGCCACCGCCTGGGTCTACGCCGCCACCAAGTGGGCCATCACCGCGATCAACGAAGGGCTTCGCGAAGAGCTGGTCGGCACGCGCATCCGCGTCTGCGCGCTGCAGCCCGGAGTCATCGACACCGAGCTGTTCGCCACCTGGCCGGAACATCCCACCAGGAAGTTCAACATCACCGAGCCGCTCCGGCCGGAGCAGATGGCCGACCTGATCGCCTACATCGTGGGCCTGCCCTGGTCGGTGAACATCAATGAGATTCTCATCCGCCCCACCCAGCAGCCGATCTGAGCGCGGCCGAGCCTCTCGCCCCTGATTCACCCCTGCCTTATAATCAGCACCCGGCACCCTCCGCGGCCATCGCGCCGCTCATCAGGCAAAGGAGACGTTTCGTGGCTCAGACCCTCAACAAGTACAGCTCGCGCATCACCCAGCCCAAGTCGCAGGGCGCTTCCCAGGCCATGCTCTACGCCACAGGCATGACCGAGGACGACATGAACAGGCCGCAGGTGGGCATCTCCGCCGTCTGGTACGAGGGCAACCCCTGCAACATGCACCTCAACGATCTGGCCGCCAAGGTCCGCGAGGGCGTGGTCGCGGCCGGCATGGTGGGCATGCGCTTCAACACCATCGGCGTGTCCGACGGGATCTCCATGGGCACCGACGGGATGAGCTTCTCGCTCCAGTCGCGCGACCTGATCGCCGACTCCATCGAAACAGTGATGGGCGCCCAGTGGTACGACGCCAACATCTCGCTGCCCGGCTGCGACAAGAACATGCCCGGCTGCCTGATCGCCATGGCCAGGCTCAACCGCCCGTCGCTGATGGTCTACGGCGGCACCATCAAGCCCGGGTTCACCGGCAGCCAGCCGCGCGACGTGGTCTCCGCTTTCCAGTGCTACGGCGAGTTCCTCGCCGGCCGCATCACCGAGGAGGAGCGCAGCGACATCGTCCGCCAGAGCTGCCCCGGCGCCGGCGCCTGCGGCGGCATGTACACCGCCAACACCATGGCCAGCGCCATCGAGGCCATGGGCATGACCCTGCCCTACAGCTCCAGCACACCGGCCGAGGACCCCGGCAAGGCGGAGGAATGCTTCAAGGCCGGAGCCGCGATCCGCACCTGCCTGGAGAAGGACATCAAGCCGCGCGACATCATGACCCGGGACGCCTTCGAGAACGCCATGGTGCTGATCATGGCGCTGGGCGGATCGACCAACGCGGTGCTGCACCTGATCGCCATGGCCCGGGCCTGCGCGGTGCCCCTGACCATCGACGACTTCCAGAAGGTCAGCGATCGGGTGCCTTTCCTGGCCGACCTGAAACCCTCCGGGAAGTACGTCTTCGAGGATCTGCACAAAATCGGCGGCACACCGGCGGTGATGAAGTACCTGCTGGAGAAGGGGCTGATCAAGGGCGACTGCCTCACCGTCACCGGCCAGACCGTGGCCGAGAACCTGCGCAGCCTGCCCGGGCTCACCGCGGGCCAGCAGATCGTCGCCCCGCTGGAGAAGCCGATCAAGGCGTCCGGGCACATCAGCATCCTCCGCGGCAACCTCGCCCCTGACGGAGCGGTCGCCAAGATCACCGGCAAGGAGGGGGCCCGCTTCTCCGGACCGGCCCGGGTCTTCGACAGCGAGGAGGACATGCTCCACGCCCTGGAGGACAAGAAGATTCAGAAGGGCGACGTGGTGGTCATCCGCTACGAAGGCCCCAAGGGCGGGCCGGGCATGCCCGAGATGCTCACCCCCACCAGCGCCATCATGGGCGCCGGGCTGGGCAAGGACGTGGCCCTCATCACCGACGGCCGCTTCTCCGGCGGCTCCCACGGCTTCATCGTCGGCCACGTCACCCCCGAAGCCCAGGAAGGCGGCCCGATCGCGCTGCTGAAGGACGGCGACCAGATCACCATCGACGCGGACAGGAACGAGCTGTCCGTCGCCCTGGACGCCCACGAGTTGGACAAGCGCGCCCGCCAGTGGAAAATGCCGCCCTACAAGGCCACCCGCGGCACGCTCTACAAGTACATCAAGAACGTGAAGAGCGCCAGCGAGGGGTGCGTGACGGATGAATGAACCGATCAACCAGCCTGGATGACCGCTGTAAGCCTTCTTGTGACAGTATCTTCAGCGCTTGCGGTGATTCGCTGCCCGGGGCATCATGTATGCTTCGGGCAGTGTTGCGTTGACAATGCCGGGGCCGCAAATCATGGCCGCATCCGCTCGCGACCGCATCATCCAGACCGCCCACGAGCTGTTCTATCGGATCGGGTTCCACGCCGTCGGGCTCGACGCGATCCTCACCGAGGTGGGCGTCACCAAGACCACCTTCTACAACCACTTCGAGAGCAAGGACGACCTGGTCCTGGAAGTGCTCCGCTGGCACGACCGCTGGTGGCAGGAGACCTTCCGCGACTTGCTCCGCCAGTACGGCGGCGACACCCCCCGCGGCCAGCTCGAGGCCGTCTGCGACACCATCGACCACCTCTTCCGTCGCGACGACTACAACGGCTGCTTCTTCGTCAACGTGGCCGTGCAGTTCCCCCTGCCGCACGACCCCGCCCACCAGGCCGCCGCCCGGCACAAGCAGGCCATGGGCGACATCATCCGGGAGCTCGCCGCCGCCGCGGGTGCCTCGGAACCGGACGCCTTGGCCCAGGAATTGTCCCTGCTCATGGAAGGCGCCTACGTCACCCACCACATCACCCGCAACTCGGAAACGGGCAAGATCGCCCGCCGCATCGCCGCCATCCTGATCGACAAGCACCTGCCGCCCGGCCCGTGAAGCGGTCAGGCGGCACCGCCCGGAGGGCGCACGAAAGTTGCCAGGGCACTGCGAGGCGGAGCCGGGCGAACCTCCGGCAAGGCGATCACTTTCTCATTTTTCCATCCCCCACTCCCGCCCTTGGGACCATCAAGGTGGTGCAACGCTGGGGTCAATTGCCGCGTCC
>CAYVVX010000527.1:3386-4479 GCA_964455315.1 uncultured Planctomycetales bacterium
AACGGCGATAGCATGTTCATCAGCCTGCCCGGCAGACCGAGCACCATTCGGCCGGCCGGGCGCTTGTGTTCATTGCTTTCGCCGCATTGAGGAAGAGGTTTGACATGAAGAGCATCCTGAATTCCGGCCGGGTTCTCGCCGGCGTTTCCGCGATCATCCTGACCATCCCCGCGTCGCTCTCGGCCGCCGATGAGGCCAAGCCCAGGCTCGACCCTTCGCCGACTGCCCACATCTCCGACGACGGTAAGCCCAACACGCTCACCCGCAAGGAGATCAAGGACGGTTGGATTCTGCTGTTTGACGGGCAGACGGACTTTGGGTGGGACACCAAGGGGCAAGTTGCCGTTGTTGATCGTGCGATCAGGCTGGGTGGCAACGACAAGCCAGGAAGTATTCGGTCCACGACTGTGTTCGGCGATTTCATACTCCGGTTCTCGTACAGAGCCACGGGATCAGCCCCAATCCTGCTGATCGGGGGAGAGCCAATCCTCCTCCCTTCAACCGATAATTGGGTCGAGGCGGAGTTGCGGCGTTCCCGATCCGAAGGAGAATTGCAGATCCAAAGCGACAAGGCGAAGCCGATCAACTTTGAAGGCAGTTTCGCGGCGCCAATCAAGTTTGGCGCAGTGGAGAGCAGCGACCGGGGTGGCGCTGGAACCAAATCTGCGCGAGGCGTCGCCACGCTCGATCTCCGCAACATCAAACTCAAACCCCTCGGCCTCGAATCCGTCTTCAACGGCAAGGATCTGACCGGCTGGAAGGAAGTCCCCGGCCACAAGTCCAGGTACACGGTCATCGACGGCGCCATCAACGTCAAGGACGGCAGCGGCGAGCTCCAGACCGAGAGGAAGTGGAAGGACTTCGTGCTCCAGATCGAGGTCATCTCCAACGGCACTCATCTCAACAGCGGCGTGTTCTTCCGCTGCCTGCCCGGCGAATTCTGGCAGGGCTACGAGTCGCAGGTCCGCAACCAGTGGGAGGGCGACGACCGCACCAAGCCCGTCGACTTCGGCACCGGCGGCGTCTACAACCTCCAGCCCGCCCGCAAGGTCCTTTCCACCGACGGCGAGTGGTTCACCAAGACCGTCGTCGC
>CAYVVX010000528.1:0-1559 GCA_964455315.1 uncultured Planctomycetales bacterium
CCGGAGCGGCATCGGGTACGGCAACAGCTTCCGGCGGGCGCCCAACACCCAGGGGCGCGGCAATTCCGAGTACCAGGACGTGGTGGCGGGGGCCAGGTACCTGCAGGGCCGTGCGGATGTGGACCCGGCGCGCATCGGCATCTGGGGGCTCTCGTACGGCGGCCTGCTGACCGCCGAGGCGCTGGCTCGGAACTCCGACATCTTCGTGGCGGGCGCCGACCTGGCCGGTGTTCACATGTACGGCAACGTGATCGACTCCACGAATCTCGCCTTCCGGTCGTCGGCGGTGGGGGCCATCGACGGCTGGAAGTCGCCGGTGTTCCTGGTCCATGGCGATGACGACCGCAACGTGGATTTTGCCCAGACGGTGGGGTTGGTCCAGCTGCTCCGGCCGCGCGGGGTGTACTACGAGCTCGAGGTGGTGCCCGACGACCTGCACGAGTCGATGTTGCACCGGAGGTGGATCAACACCTTCGACAACATGGGGCGGTTCCTGAGACGGTTCGTCTGGGACAAGGAGCCCCCTCCGGTCATGCGGTAGGGCGGCGGCGGGGCAGCGGGGCACTGGGGAACTGCGTCCCGGGTTGGCGGGGGGTCATCCGCCCTCGCCCGGGCCCGTTGTTCCGCTCGGTCGGTGATCAGTCCGGCAAGGCTGAACGCCGGTACTGCACCGCGGTGCCGTTGCTCTGCTCGATCGTCAACACAGCCGACCCGTCGCTTCCGCTGAAGATGTACCGCACATCGCCGAGCCCGAATCGACCATTGCAGAGCGACACCAATGGAGCGGCCAGGGCACCACGGCGGCGGGCATACCAGAGCTGGCCGCCGGATTGACTGATCACACGGCCCTCATATGACCCCACCCACCCTGCCAATTCGTCTGCGCTGGCACCTCCGCCGGACCGTCGGGCGCGGACCACCTCGAGCAGTCGGTCAAGTGCCGGCGTGGCCCCGGATGCCGCCCGGATCCGAATCAACGCCTCCTCATGTGCGGCATCCAGCGCGGCCGCTGCCTCGACCGCGATGTGCGGCTGCACCCCAACCCCCTCCCACTCGGCATGGGAGTCCGGCGCCATGACCCGGGTGTCCGACACGCGCGCGGTGAACCCGTCGCTGAGCGGCACACTGGCCACCATGTGCCCGGCGCCGGCAGTCCGGGTTCCCACAATGGTGGCCCGGCCCAGGTTCCGAAGCACGAAGCTGAATTCCTCGGCAGCGGAGCCGGTCCCCTCGCTCGTGAGGATCAGGAGCGGCACATCGGGTCGGCGTGGCCCGGGGACATCGCCAAAGCTCTGCCTGACTCGAGGTTCGCCGGTGCGGCGCTTGATGCGAATCGTGGGCACCGGTTCAGGGCCCAGGAAGTGGCTGAAGATGAAGTGGCTCATCTCGCCGCTGCCGCCTCCGTTGCGGCGGACGTCAATGATCAGGGCGTCGGTGCGAGAAAGCAGGCGGAGTGCATCCACCACCGCCTCGTGATATCCATTGCCCCCCATGAATCCGGTGATCTCGAGATAGCCGACATTCCCGTCGAGGATCTCGACCTTTCCCATGCCGAAGTT
>CAYVVX010000528.1:1569-4197 GCA_964455315.1 uncultured Planctomycetales bacterium
CGCCCGGCGGCGAGTACTGCAGGCTGAGGTGCAGGTCGTTGTTCAGGCTCCGCATGTCACGGGACACGGCGTCCGCAAACTGGGCCGGGTTGTCCAACCGATCGTACGCCCCCTCGGCAAGCCTGCGAAGGAGCACCGCGCCGATCAGCCGGCCGGTATCGGCTTCCACGTACACGTCGGTCAGGGCCTCGGCGGCCTCGTTGACAACCAGGGCGCGGCGAGCAGCGGTGATGGTGTTGGGGGTGGCCTGGGCACATGCCAGGACGGGAAGGAGCAGGGCGGGCAGCGTCAGCGCCAGGAGGGATCGATGCAGGAATGATGTGGTCATACACATCGGTACGATTCCCGTCGGGACTCGGTTTCAGCGGCACGCACCAATCCCCAGGCCAGGTCTTCGGAATCTGGACACCTGTCCTGGGGGCGGGCCGGGGCCTGCGTGGGTTGGGGCGCGCCGTGGCGCGCCCGCACCCGCGACGCACAAAAGGCCACCCCGTTGGGATGGCCCCTCTGTATAGTCGGGACGGCGGGATTCGGCCCGTTCGGTCGCCAGGGATCGCGCCGGATTGGGATCGGTAGCGTCGCACCGCTGTGCGACGCTACGCCCGATCGCAGACCGGACGCACAAAAGGCCACCCCGTTGGGATGGCCTCTTGGACTAGTCGGGACGGCGGGATTCGAACCCGCGACCCCCTGAACCCCATTTAGTTATGGGCCATTTCTAGCGAGTTCCCCTGAGTTCGTTTCCGTGGCGTTACGTGTTGTCCTGTAAGGCCTTAGACCACCTGCCGAGTTCGGTTGTGCTCGGCCCAGATCCGTCCTGTTTGGCGGAGTTGGCACACATTTGGCACACTTGACGGCCATCTGACTCCCTCCCCACAGCTTGTAGGATGCACGGTCGGGCCACTGGCGTCCTCGGTGGTGAAGCGCCATGATTCCCATCGTCGCCCGAGGCGGAGCGGTCAGTTCACCGCACGAAGGACGATTGCATCTCGAGGCTCCGGCACCGGCCGCACGCAGCCGAGGCTAGCTGCCTCAGCCTGATTGTCCGGCCGTCGGGCCACGGTAGTTGCCCCGGCCGGTGAGCGTTCCAGTTTGAGCCCACTCGCGGTAGTGCATCTAGAGGGGCGATGGGGTAGTCGACAGACTTCCACAATCATGTCGCGGGGTCAGAAATGGCAAAGCGCAAACTATGCCTGGCGCTCTCCTTCTTGTCGCTGTCTAGCGTCCCCCACGCCGCTCACGGGCAGGCACCTCAGCCAATAGCAGCGCTAGATTTCTCTGCTCTTGGCCGCTCTGTCGTTTCCATTACCGCTACCACGATAGCTGGCCGCTCAGGCGGGACTGGCGTCATCGTGGACTCAACCGGGACGGTCCTCACCGCCGCACACGTAATCGCCGGGGCGACAGATGTCACTGTACGGTTGGCCAGTGGTGAAGAGCTTGCCGTCGAGGGAGTGCTCGAGGTGGATGCACGGCTGGACTTGGCCATTCTCCGGATTGCTGGGTTTGGCCTCAGGGCTGCGGTGCTGGGCAACTCGGATAGTGTCCAACTCGGTGAGCGCCTGGTGGCAATAGGAAACCCGTTGGGACTTGAACGCACAGTATCTGACGGCCTGTTAAGCAGTTTCCGCCTTGAGGACGGGGTGCGGCGGATGCAAGTGTCCATCCCGGTTTCGCCGGGTAGTAGTGGAGGACCCGTCTTTAACGCATCCGGCGAGGTAGTTGCCGTAATTGTCTCCGGCATTCTTAGTGTCGATGCCCAGAATCTCAACTTTGCACTCCCAATCAACTACGCCCGAGGGAAGCTGCCGCTAGTCCGTGAGCGCAAGCTGATGTCAGTAGCCGAGGGTGGCGCTGCAGCTGCACTGGTAGGCGCAGGCGGCCCGCAGTTGCCTTCCGGGGCCACACCCCGGAGAGTCAACGCAGACTTGATGGCGGACTACTCTACCCTGAATGGTGCAGAGCTCTGGGCAGATTATGACGATGATGCTGGCGCGCGCCATATCGTGCAAACTACATACCGCTTCAGCACCTCATCAGACGCAGTTCACACCATTGAGCGGACAGAGCAGGATAGGGTACGAGTAAAGGTGGCGGCATTGCGAAGCGCAGACGCCTTCATCGACAGATCTCTTTCCACCATGACCATTGGCGAGGTCTCGACTCAGCGGTCCAGTGGCTCGCGTACTGCAATCATGAACGGCGTGCAGCCGGGAAGTTGGACCATCGCCATTGCCAGTGGCATGGCCACGATATCACAAGCTGCGGGGCCGTCCCAAGTTCGAGTGCCGCTCGGCACGATTCTACCACAGTTCGTAGGAGCCACCATCGCCGCTCTTCCTGACTCACTGCCCAAGGAAGTGACCATTTGGATCTTCGATGCTAGCACAGGTGCCTCCCCTCAGCGTTTCGAGTTTGGACAACGAGAGGAAATCACTCTGCCGTTTGCTCAGGTCGGTAAGCCTTGTGACGAAGGAAAGAACACGATCAGAAAGAAGGTGCTAGTCACTTGGGTCACGACTGCATTCGATCGATACCCGGTATTGACATCCGCGCCTCATCTGCGGGCAGATCCTAGTGTGACCAAGTGCATCAGGCTTCCCGACTAGGCTCCCATGTCCCGTTTGC
>CAYVVX010000528.1:4207-4479 GCA_964455315.1 uncultured Planctomycetales bacterium
GGGAGCCCCGTGCCGAGGCCGAACCACTTTCAGGCCTCGGGCTGCAAGCTGGTGCCGCCATCAAGTCCTAACGCGGAGCGTCACACTCGTCAATGACCCATCTGCACCTCCGCAGGTCGTTCGCCGGTTCTACTTCGCGCGTCCCATTCCCGTTGGATGGAGCAGTTCTCGATGCCAATGAACTGGGCGCCCATCCACGGTAGGTTTCGGTTTGGAGAAGAGAGCATCGTCTTCGGCGGCGGTCCGAAAAACTATGGTGAAGAAACGGGCTC
>CAYVVX010000529.1:0-4473 GCA_964455315.1 uncultured Planctomycetales bacterium
GCCGAACGCGCGGGCGATTGCCGGTCCGCGGACGCCGGGCGATGCGGTGCAGGATTTCGACACGGACATGTTCCAGCTTCAGGGCCAGCTCTTCGGCGATCCCGATTTCGTCCAGGTCGGAATTCAGGCCGGCAGCGCGTTTGGCCTGCCGAGTCCCGGGCACACCACCCTGACCCGGTTGCCGTCAGGCGACTATACCGTGGACAGCTTCTTCGACATCGCGTACCGGATCGACTTCATCGGTACGCCCACCGGCCCACTCAATGGCGCGGCGGGGACCACGCAGGGCCAGACCTCCATCCAGGCGACCCGCCCCGTGGAGCCGGGCATTGACGCCTGGCGCACCATCGAGGAAACGGTGGTGGACTTCGGTCTCGATCAACCGCCGATTCCCGCGGACTTCTTCTATCCGGGTTCGGAACCATTCTTCGGCGAGGTTCGCTTCACCGGGGCGCCGACCGATCCCATTCTGGGCAATGCGGACACGATCGTGCAGCGACTAGTCCCGGCTGAGCTGCCTTTCCCTGGCGATACCGACACCGTACCCATTGAGCTGGTCGAGCTTCACCTCCAGAGCCTGGCACCGATCGCGGTGAATGGTGAACCGTGGGACGTTCAACTCGATGTATGGCCGAGCCTGCCGGGGAATGGTCAGATGACCATCACCCGCACGCATCCCGAGGGCGGCGTGTTCCAGGCGGACTTCTTCGTCCAACCCGTATTCACGTTCACCCGCGTGAGTAACGGGGATACGGTGACCCTGCCGAACGCCAATCCCATGGCGATGAACAACACGCCGGTTCCCCATCCGTGGCAGTGTGCCGCGCCTCCCGAGGCGGTTCCAGGGACGGGCCCGAACTTCTTCCCGCTGCCCGGGTTGCCGATGGAGGCGCCCCATTCCACCGGCACACCGCATACGCTCATTCCCGCCGCGGGCCCGCTCCTGCTCACCGGTGCGGCGTCGCGCTTGACTCATGGTGCTGCCGGCGCGTTCGATCAGGCCCTGCCGCTGAGCGGAACGCCGGGGATCGAGCCACGATTCGGCGGCCCGAACGGCATGACCGTGCTGATGGAACTCAACAGCCCGCCGGCCGAGGCCGCGGTGGACTGCAGCCTCTTCAATGTGGACAACGCCGCCTGCGTCTCGGCGGCACGGGAGGGGAACAGGCTGAAAGTCCGGCTTGGCGGGGTCAATCCTGACGGCTGCGTCCGGGTGGGTATGCCTCAGCTTGGCGGCCTGCCGCTGATCTTCGATCAGGATGTGGAGGTCGCAGTGCTGCTGGGCGATCGCACTGGTGACGGTGTGGTCAATATCGTGGACCTCAACGCGGTGAAGCAGGACCTGTTCCAGGTGTTGAGCCCGACCAATTTCGTCTCCGACGTGAACGCCGACGGCGTGGTGAACATCGTGGATCTCAACGTCACCAAGCAGAACCTGTTCTCGACCGCGGATGCCTGCCCGTGAGATCGAGCCGGGCATGAATGCGCAGGTGTCAGGCGGGGCGGATGTGAGCGCATCTGTCCCGCCTGTTCATGATTGCCCAGCCAGTGGCGCACGAATGGCGGGGCCTGTGCACGAGGCAGAGCGATACGCCCGGTCCCCCCCGGGAATGCGCATACTGGAGCCGCGCCAGGGATAGTGCGCAGGGGGGTGAAGGCCTGGTGGTCGAGGAGCTGCCCCAGATCAGCAGGTGGTGCGCAGCACGCCGATGACCACGCCCTGAATGCGGTCGTTGTCCACGTAGATCGGGCGGTAGCGCGGGTTGGCCGGCTGGAGCCGGATGCGGCCCTGCTCCCGGTAGAATTTCTTGAGCGTGGCGTCGCCGTCCTCGAGCAGGGCGACGACGGTTTCGCCGTCGCGGGCGGTGTCGCGCCGTTCGATGACCACCAGGTCGCCGTCGCGGATCTGTTCGTCGATCATGCTGTCGCCGCGGACCTTCAGCAGGTACGCGCCGTGGCGGGTGTCAAAGAGTTCGGAGAGATCCACCATCTCGGGGTTCTCCAGCGCCTCGATGGGGGCACCGGCGGCAATGTGGCCGACCAGGGGCAGGCGCCCGTCGGTCTCGTCAGGCAGGTTGGCCCGCGGGGTGAGCTCCAAAGAACGTGCCCTGTGCCGCGAACGGCGAAGCAGGCCTTTCTTTTCGAGCCCGCCGATGTGTTCGAACACGGTGACCTTGGTGACGCCGAGGGTTTCGGCGATTTCCTGCATCGTCGGGGAATAGCCATGCTTGCGCTGGTAGTCCCGGATGAGCGTGAGGATGCGAAGCTGCTTCGGTGTCAGGCGCGGAAGCGCTGATGGGGGCATGGGCACTCTCCGGTGGAACGTGGACAGGTTCGGGGCCGATCAGGACCAGTGGCGGAGCAATCCGCAGCCGGGCCCGCTCGAGTTTCATGGCTTCCCGAAGCGGCTCGTCTATCCGGCCGATGGCGAGGTCAAACGCCGCCAGGGATTCGGCCGCGCCATCGCAGCCAGCCTCCGTCGGGCCTCCCGGTGAAGCAAGCCGCGGCATCACGGCTCCATCCGCGGCGATCAGCCGGCGGAACAGCGTTCCCAGCCAGCCGCCACGCCGGTCGCGGACGCCGGCGCTCCGGTGGACGGCGGATGCGAGCGCTTCGTGCGTCCCGACGAACTCGCGGGCGGATGCCGGTGAATCCGACACCACCTCGCCGCCCGGCCGCGGCTGGCGCGAGCCGGGATGAATCGCTTTCCCCTCCTGGGATCCCGAAAGCGGGACGCGGTAATCGCCCCCGGGTCCGAATACACAAAGCGGCAGGCCATCGTTTCGCCGCGAGATGGTGGTCATGTTCCGCGCCTCCGTGCGGATCAACTCATCGCTCTTGCCCAACCGGGGGCGCCCTCCGTGGACAGGCCGCGCAGGTGGTCTTCCCGCCCGCGCTGCCGGCTCCCGGTCTACCCTGTTCATCTTTTGTACGCCCTTACTATAACCTAACTTTGTCCAGTAGTCAAACAGAATCTCACAGTTTTTCACGCTTCCCGTCCGGGTGGGATGATTTCTGGGGCTCATGGTCCTGGGCTCCCCTACAGATCGTATGCTTCAGGCTCGCAGCCACTATGACTGGTGCATATCGGGATTCCCCGCTTTGGCTCCCCAGCGATAACCCAACCCGGACGTGAAAAACCGCAGACCTGATGCCCACGACATAGTTTTGGCCGAGACGAATCTCCGCCCAATGACCTCAAGGGGGATCGGATTCAACCGATAGTTGAAACCGGGCGACAACCGACATGTCCCGCGTCGACGCAGGTGCGAGCGGTACGGGGGATCGTGAACCGGGCCAGGGGCGGGCCGGGATGGGGTTCTGACCGCAGGACCGGGTCGCCGCCAGGAGCTTTTTGCCGCAGTTATTGCGCCTATTGTATGTTTTGATGGGTGAAGGGTTTTCTTGGCCCGCACCAGGCGGGGGGCATGGCCAGAGCACTCAGACTTTTCCAGGGCGACGACTCCGCAGGAGCCCACTCGGAGCGGCGGCGGAGCGTCTTCCGCAGCCTCCAGTTCAAGGCCTCGCTGCTGGTCATGCTGCTGATCCTGATCCTGGCCATCGCGGGCAATGCGATGGCGCTTCGGGCCCTGGGCAGCGTCCTGTATGCCAACGAGTTCGATCGGGCCCGGGAATGGGCGGTCTCGCTGGCCTCCGGCGCCAGCACGCCGCTGCAACGCGGCGAAACCGCCAACCTTCAGCGTGCCGCCGACGACCTGATGCGAACCGCCCGCGTCGAGTATGTCGCCTTCGCCGACGCTTCCGGCGAGATCCTGGCTTCCAGGGAAAGCTCGATCGGACTGCTCGATTCCCTCCTGCTGCCCGACGGGCAGGCCGAGCGGGTTGAACCCCCGCACGCTCCGCGACTCATCCAGCACCCCACGCTTCCGCTCAGTTGCCTCGACGTCGTGGTGCCCATCTACAGCGCCGAGCGCGACCAGGTCAGCGGGCAGCCCGTGGACGCCATCATCGGATACGTCCGACTGGCCGTCGATATCACCGACACCACGCGGAAGCTGGCCCTGACCGCGACCCGGCTGTGGCGTGCCGGCGTGATCGTGGTCCTGCTGGTGCTGCCGTTCAGCCTGCTGGTCACCGTTTACGTCGTTTCGCCGCTCAACGAGCTGGCCCGCACCGCCCGGGCCATCGCCAGCGGGTCGATGGACGAGCGGGCCAACATCAGCTCGGGCGACGAGATCGGCGAGCTGGCTTCCTGGTTCAACACCATGGCCGATCGCGTGGCCTCCTCCCAGTTCGATCTGCTCCAGCTCAATGCCCAGCTCGAAGGCCGGGTCGAGGAGCGCACCCGCGAGCTGGAGGACCTGGCCTCCCGCGATCCGCTCACCGGGCTGTACAACCGGCGTTATTTCGGCGAAGTCATCACCCGCGAGTTCGCCCGCGCCGAGCGCTATGACACCGATCTCACCTGCCTCATGTTCGACGTGGACCACTTCAAGGAAACCAACGACCAGT
>CAYVVX010000530.1:0-1337 GCA_964455315.1 uncultured Planctomycetales bacterium
GTGCGCTGCGTCTGCGAACAGGAGCGGGTGCGCATCTCGGTGACGGACACCGGCATCGGCATCGACCCGGAAGACCAGGAGAAGATCTTCGACAAGTTTTACCGCGTCGCCGATGAGCGCGTTTCGGCGCTGCCCGGAACCGGCCTGGGACTGGCCATCGCCCGCGAGACCATCCGGGTGCACGGCGGGCAGATCCTGGTCGCCAGCACGCCCGGCAAGGGATCGACCTTCACGGTGGTGCTGGCCCCCGCCGGTGATGAGACGGTGATGGATGCCCGGGCCGGCGACGCCCCGGCGGAGAGGAGTACGTAATGGCACGGATCGTGGTGGCTGAGGACGACCCGCACATCAGTCGGGTGATCACGCTGTGGCTGAAGCGCAACGGACACGAGGCGTTCGCGGCCGAGGACGGGCGCAAGGCCCTGGACCTCATCCGGCGGCTCAAGCCCGATCTGCTGGTCACCGACGTGAACATGCCGCACATGGACGGACTGGAGCTGCTCACCGCGGTGAGGACCGAGCGGCTGATCCGGCGCCCGGTGATCGTGCTGACCTCGCGCTGCGATCAGGGCGAGATCGAAGCCACGGTCGCGGCCCTGGGCGCGGTGGTGCATCCCAAGCCGTTCAGTCCGCACCATCTGATGCGGGCGATCGAACAGGCCCTCGGCGCCCACGACACCAGCGGCGGCACGGAGGAGCCGGAGCCCGAGGAGTGCCGGACATGAACGAAGCGGTCGAGCTGCTGGCATCTCCGCCACGCGGGACCGGCGACGGGACGGACACCTGGTCGACGGGTGTCTTCGCGGCCGGCGCCTTCCGGGTGCCCGGTGAATGCCTGCATCGGTGCCTGGACGGCGATCCCGAGGCGGGGCATGAGCGCGGCTGCGGCGTGCTCAAGGGGCTGCTGGATCGTACACGCCGCGTTCGCCTGCAGATCCTCGACCAGCCTTCGGAAGCACCTCCGGCGGTGTGTGACCAGGGGTGCGGCCTGTACCTGGCGGCCGGCGACGGGGGCGATCAGCCGGATGTGCTGGTGGTTCAGCCCGGCGCGCAAGGCCATGACCGGTCGGGGCGGGAACTGAACTCGGCGCTGCGAACGGTGGCGGAGCTGACCGCGAAGAACTGGTCCCTCCAGCGCGAGAACGAGGGCTTCGCGGACGAGATGCTGCGGACCTATGAGCAGATCAACTTCATCTTCGACGTGAGCATGGAGATCGCGACGCTGACGGATCCCAGCGAGGTCCGCCGCATGCTGCTGACCAAGCTTCGCGACATGTTCGCGGCCGACGAGGTGATCCACGTCTCGAAGGAGATCGACCCCGTCTTCGCGGCGACCG
>CAYVVX010000530.1:1347-4473 GCA_964455315.1 uncultured Planctomycetales bacterium
CCGGAGGATGATCAAGCAGCTTGTGTCGCCGGACAAAGCCGGGGGGGTGGATCGGCTGAAAGTAACGGCCTGCGGAACACCGCAGCGGGCTTGCGTGGTCCGCAAGATCCGTCTCGAGCAGGCGGAGCTGCCCGCCGAGTACCACGCGGCGGCCGAGCGGCTAAGCCGCACGCGTCAGGTGTTCGTCCCGGCGGACGACGCGACCAATCCGGGACACGGCACCAGCATGTGGGGTCCGTTGTGCGAGGAGGAGCACGGCTTCGCCATCGTGGGCATCACCCGGCGCTCGGCGACGTTTACCTCCGGGGACATGCTGCTGCTCGATTCCGCCCTCACCTTCGGCGGGCAGATTCTCAGGAACCTGCAACTGGTCGAACAGCTCAAGCGGACCAGCTTCGAAGCCGTCCGGGCCCTGGTCAACGCCCTCGATCAGAAAGACAACTATACCTACGGTCACTCCGAGCGGGTCGGGTTCCTGGCCCGGATCACCGCCCAGGCCATGGGTCTGCCGCCCAGCGAATGCCAGGAGCTGGAGTGGGCGGGCCTGCTTCACGACGTGGGCAAGATCGGCATTCCCGAGAGCGTGCTCAACAAGCCCGGCGGGCTCAGTGCCGAGGAGTTCGCGGTCATCAAGGAACATCCCGCGCGCAGCGAGGAGGTTCTCCGCCCGGTGGCGTCCCTGGCGCCGATCCTGGACGGCGTGCTCCATCATCACGAGAACCCCGACGGCAGCGGCTATCCCCACGGGCTCAAGGGCGATGAGATTCCCATGATGGCCAGGATCATCCACGTGGTGGACGTCTTCGATGCCCTGACCACCAGCCGCAGCTACCGTTCGGCGTTCAGCTTCTCCAAGGCCGCCGAGATCATGCACAAGGATGCGGGCACCAAGCTGGACGCCGACGTGGTGGACAAGTTCTTCGAAGCGTTTACCCAGCTTCCGGTCAGCCATCCGGAGCAGTACGAAACATTCTTCACCCATATCACGGAGGCCGCATCATGAGCCAGCACGTCGGGCGCTGGTCGGTGCTGACCGTCACCGGCATCATGACCATCATCCTCGGGGCGGTCATGATCGGGCTGTCCGGGGCGTCGCTGCTGGCCTTGTCGCTGGGAGCGGGCATGCTGGGCATGGGCCTGATCACCACCTTCAGCAGCATGTTGAACCAGAGCATTCCCGGACCCGATCCGGTGCCCGCGCCGACCGGCTCGCAGGCCGCCCACGACAGCGCCAAACCGCCCGCGCCGCTCGACCACCGGCACGCCGACCGGCAGGTGGCCGGCGACCTGGCCGGCAGCTTCAACCGCTGGCTGCGCCAGGCCGGCGATCACGAGCAGCTCTGGGCGGGCCTGGACCGCTGGCTGCGTGACGCGATCAACGAGTTTCTGCAGGGGCGCCGGGTGCGCTGCTATCACGTGACCGAGTCCAGTCCCCGCCTGGTGCCGCTGGCCGACGAACTGGAATCGTCGCCCCGCAGCGCAAACCTGCTGGAGCGGCAGGCGTTGATCGATCATGTGCTGGTCTCGGGGCGCTGCTATTTGCGGGGCAGTTCGGCCAACGGCGAACTGATCGATCGGCTGGCGCTGGAGTTTTCCGGCACGGACAGCGGCTTCGGGCGGGGGCCCGACTGGCTGGTTCCGGTTCGCCGGCAAGGCCGCGTCATCGGATTGATCGTGGTCGGGGAACTGCCCGAGAGCGTTTCGGTCAACTCCGCCGCCCTGGAGGCCGCGGCCGCACTGCTGGAACTGTGCTGGCAGCACGTGGAGATCACCGCGGCGCTGACCATCGCCCGGCGCACGGACAGCGCGTCGGGGGTGCTGACCCGGCAGGATCTGACCGCGATGGGCGACAGTGTCCTGGTCGAGTCCGCGGCGACCGGCGAACCGGTGGTGGTGCTGGCGGTATCGGTGGAAGGGGTTCGACGTCTCGACGACCAGGGTCGCTGGGAGCTGCGCGACTGGCTGATGCGCGAGATCGGCGCCCAGATGCGCAAGCGGCTGCGCAGCGATGACCTGGTCGGGCGGTTCAGCGACGATCGCTTCGTCGCGGTGCTGCGCAGGCTGGACATCTCGCTGGGCGAACTGATCGCCCGCAAGGTGCTGGAGGGGCTCAAGGCCGCCGCCGCCAGCCAGCCCCTGATTACCTCCGCAGTGGTGCTTCGCTGCGGGCTGGCCGAGGCCGATCACGGCGCCTTCGAACCGGTGCTGGTGCGGGCCTTCGCGGCGCTGTCCGAGGCCCGCAATCGCGACGAGGACATGCTCATCGATCCGCCCGCGCGGCGGATGGCGTCCGCGGCCGCGGGGGAGGCTTCCGCGTGAAGATCGACGTCGGCAAACTCGGCAGCGTCACCGTGCTGACCCCGCGCGGACCGCTGACCCAGGTGGACGCGGAGGATTTCCAGACCGCCGCCGAGGACGCCCGCGTGCGCACCAACGGGCGCCTGGTGCTGGACCTGGCCCAGGTGCCGTACCTGGACAGCCGCGGCGTGGAGGTGCTCTGGGACCTGGCCGACCGCCAGCACGCCGGCGGTCAGACCATGCGCGTCGCCGCCTGCCCGGAGCTGTGCCGCGAGATCTTCGAGTTGACCGGCGTGGCCGCGGTGCTGGACGTGTTCGATACCCCCGAAAGTGCGGTCAGGAGTTTCCTCTAGAATCATGCTTGGCGCTGGCATCAAACTCGGTCAGGTTCTCGTCGAACAGGGGGCCATCACGGAAGAGGATCTCTCCCGGGCCCTGGCTTCCCAGAAGGAAGCCGGCGGCAAGCTCGGAGAGACCCTGGTCACGCTGGGCATTCTCTCGGAGACAGCGCTGGTCAAGACCCTGGCCGGCAAGCTGGGCGTGCCCGGCACCTACCTGCGCCACGGACTCATCGACCCGGTGGCCGCGAGGATGATCGAGCGGGAGGAGGGCGAGCGGCTCAAGGCGCTGCCCATGTTCAAGGTGCGCGGGCGGCTGACGGTGGCCATGGCCGAGCCGCAGAACCTTCCGGCGATCGACCGGCTGGCGGCGATCAGCGGGTGCGAGATCGTGCCGGTGCTGGCCCTGGAGACGAACATCCGCGAGTTCGCCAGCAAGTACCACACTGAAGAAGCGGCGGTTGACGAGTTCCTGGTGTCGCTGACCGCC
>CAYVVX010000531.1:0-1394 GCA_964455315.1 uncultured Planctomycetales bacterium
GTCGCACAACATGGCCGCGGTGCAGGGGCTGTGCACCCGCGGATGTTTCCTCGATTCGGGGCGGGTGGCCTGCCTGGGTGCGGTGGAGGACGCGGTCGGCGCGTACCTGCGGAACTGGTCGAGTGTGAGCGCCGTGCCGCTTGCCGAGCGGAGCGACCGCAGCGGCAGCGGCGAGGTCCGCATCACCGCGCTGTCGGTCGAGTCGGCCGCGGGCGCCGGGCTGGTCCGCAGCGGTGATCCGTTGCGCGTCACCATCACGTACGAAAGCCCCCGGGCCGCGCTGAGTCCACGGTTCGTGGTCGGCATTTTCGACGCCATGAACGTGCCCATGTTCCGGTTGGACAGCGAAGCTGCCGGGCAGCTTCCCGACCGTCTGCGGGCCCGCGGGACCGTTACCTGTGAGACCGGCCCGCTGCAGGCGACACCGGGCGCGTGCTTTGTGAATGTGGCCGCGTTCGTCGGGGGGCAGGTCGCCGACTTCGTGACCCAGGCGGCCGAACTGGCGGTGGAGCCGACCGATTTCTTCGGAACCGGGCGGATGTTCGATCGTCGCGACGCGTTGTTCCTGCTCGAGCAAAGGTGGTCGGTGGTATGAAGCTGGCTGAAACTGAGATCCGCTTTGAGCCGGCGTCCTGGGGTGATCCCAACGGGCGCCTGTTCCACTGGCAGGACGGCCTGTACCGTGGCGTGACGGCGGCGATGAGTCCGTTGTACCGCGACCTGCTGCGGAATCTGCACGTCGGTGAATTGTTCGACCGCGGTCTCATCGAGACCGAGCTCACCGATGCGCGGCTCGACGGCTACGAACTGGTCCTGCGCCATCGCCGCGTGCCACACATCAGCTACGGCTTCGAGTGGTGCGAGGCGATGCTTCGCGACGCGGCGCTGCTGACCAACAACCTGAACCTGGCTCTGGCGGAGTTCGGCTGCGAACTCCAGGACGCCAACCCGTGGAATGTGCTGTTCGACGGCTGCCGGCCGGTGTGGGTGGACTTCGGCTCGATCGTCCCGTCCCGTCCCGGCCCCTGGCGGGCCTTTCCCGAATTCGTGAAGAGCTTCCTCAATCCGCTGTTCCTGCTGGGCAGCGGGCTCGCGGGGGAGACCCGCGAGGCGATGATGGACCACACCCGCTGGGGTGTGACCGACCAGGGCATGGCCAGGCTGGTCCCGGCCCGGCGGCGGTTCGGATGGTGGATCAACGCCGTGCGCCGCAACCGGCTCGCGAAGCTGGACCGGGTCACGGCTCTCCGGCGTTTGCGGGACATGCTGGCGGACATCGCGCCGGCTTCGGCCACGACGGAGTGGTCCGGCTACTACGACGACTACTGCTCCCTCGACGACCGCACCGACTGGACGCCCAATTTGGGCTTACAGCGCCTGCCGCTGGACGAATT
>CAYVVX010000531.1:1404-4035 GCA_964455315.1 uncultured Planctomycetales bacterium
ATGCGGCGGAACTGCTTGATTGCGGGCCGACGACGGTGCTCGATGTGGCCTGCAACGGCGGCTGGTTCTCGAAGCTGGCGGCGCGGAACGGCCATCGCGTGACCGCTTTCGATTGCGATGCGACCTGCATTCACGGGCTCTACGCCGAGGCGTCGCGCGAACAATTGCCCATTCTGCCGCTGGTGATGGATTTCGCGCGTCCCAGCGAAGCCTATGGACCCTCGGGGCAGTACCCCGAAGCCGGCGAGCGGTTCCGCAGCGACATCGTGCTGGCGTTGGCGCTGGTGCATCACCTGGTGTTCGGGCAGCACATGACCTTCGGTGAGATCGTGGCCGGCCTGAGCCGGTTTACCGAAAAGACACTGCTGGTCGAGTTCGTGCCCCGCGACGACCGCTGCCTGGTGACCTGGAACACCGCCGGTGCCGAGTGGTACACGCTCGAGAACTTCGTCAATGCCCTGCGGGCGGAGTTTCCGCGCGTGGAGGTGATGGAATCGAATCGGGAACCCAGGAAGCTCATGCGCTGCCAGAGGGAATGGTAAGTGCTGAGTTCCGGGTGCTGAGTACGGCAGGGAGTGCGGCAATGAATTGCTGCACTCCTGGTGACGGATGACTGGTCACTGGTAGCTGACGACTTCAACCATGCCCAAGCGCAACGTGACAACACGAGCCCTGGCCAGGCTGGCGAGCCTTCGGCTGCCGGTGATCAGCGATGCCGCCATGGGGCGGCTGATATCGACGGCGGCAAGCGGCAACGAGGCCCGCGTGCTGCCCACGCAGCTGGCCCTGGAGACGGTCAACGCCTGCAACGCCGCCTGTGTCATGTGTCCCTACCCGTCCATGCAGCGGGCCAAGGGGCTGATGAGCATGGACACGTTCCACGCGGTGCTGGACAAGGTCAGGTCGGCCGGCGCGCCGCTGCGGTTGATCACGCACGCGGGGCTGGGCGAACCGCTGCTGGACAGGCGGCTGCCCGAGCGGCTGCGCCGCGAGCGTGAGCTGTTCCCGAATGCCACGCGGATGATTTACACCAACGCCAGCCTGTTGACGCGCGACAAGCTGGTGGAGTTGATCGATGCCGGCCTGCAATCAATCAGTATCAGCTTCAACGGGCTCAGGAAGGACACCTACGAGCGGGTCATGCCGCTTGATTATGAGCGGACCCTCGCCAATGTTCACGATCTGCTGGCGTATCGCCGGGCGACGGGGGTGAAGCTGCGCGTGCAGATGTCCTGCGTGCCCACCGAGCATTGCACAGCGGAGGAGATCGCGGCGTTCCAGGCCTGCTGGGCCGGCCAGGTGGACGCGGTGGTGATTCCGCCGTGGATCAACTGGATGCACCAGTTCCGCGGGGAGAAGGTGCGCAGGCAGCTTCCCTGCCGCTACCTGTGGTCGGTGCTGCTGGTCAACTACGACGGCACGGTGATCATGTGCTGCGAGGACTACGAGCAGAAGTATCCGCTGGGCAATCTGCGCAGCCAGTCGATGATGGAGGTCTTCAACGGACCGATCGCCGCCGGGCAGCGCCGCAACCAGCTCGCCGGCGATTTTGACACGCCCGGCGTGTGCAAGGGATGCCTGGAGACGAGTTGGGATGCCACCGCGTGGTACTGGCTGTCGTGCGCCGGGCTCGAGTTGGCCGAGGCGGCGTATGTCCCCGCACCGGAGACCGACGATCCGGCCGAGCCGGGTGCGGCGGCCAGGGCCGACCAGCCCCTGCAGGTCCTGGCTACGACGGGCGGATGACGTGGCCCCGACGGGGGCGAGCGAACGGAGTCGAGATGTCGCGGCTGCGTGAGATCAGAACCATCCTGCGCGACAGCGGTGCCGGGCTGAGCATGCTCGCCGGCGGCGCGGTCCAGACCCTGCGCGACGAATGGCTTTGGCAGCGGATACCACCGAAGCCGACCACCCTGCAGTTTCCGATCAACGATATCTGCAATGCCCGCTGTTCGATGTGCGGGATCTGGCAGCGGAAGCGCGATCACGAACTGACCCCGGAGGAACTGCGGCATATCCTGGTCGATCCGCTGTTCGCCGGAATCCGCTACGTGGGCATCAACGGCGGCGAACCGACGCTGCGCAGCGACCTGCCCGAACTCGGGAGGGTGCTGGTAGGAGCCCTGCCCCGGCTCGCCGGCGTTGGCATCATCACCAACGCAGTGAAGGTGGACCAGGTGATCAGCCGGGTGATGGCCCTCAACGATGTCGTGCGCCACGGCGGGGTGAGCTTCGAGGTCACCGTCTCGCTGGACGGCGTGGGGGATGATCACGACCGCAACCGCGGCGTGCCCGGCAACTTCGCCTCGGCGGTGCGGGTGATCGATGCCCTGCGCGAGAGCCAGGTCCCGCTGACCATCGGCTGCACGCTGACGCCGATCAACTGCCATGGTGCCGACGATCTGCTGGCCTGGTGCGAGCGGTGCGGCTTGGACCGCTTCGAGTTCCGGCTGGGCGTGCCCATCCGGCGGATCTACAACTCCGACTTTGACGTCCGACATCCGTTCTCGGACGAGCAGCGTTTCCACCTGGCCATGTTCTTCGCCCGGCTGGCCCATCATCCGCGCATCGACGGGCTGCGGCGGCAGTTCTATGCACAGCTCTCCGAGCAGATCGCCCGCGGGGCCGTCC
>CAYVVX010000531.1:4045-4471 GCA_964455315.1 uncultured Planctomycetales bacterium
GGCGGGCTGCGACTGGCGGACCCGCGGCATCACCCTGGATACCCGCGGCAACCTGAGCTACTGCTCGGTGGCCAGCCCCATCCTCGGCTCGGCCCTGGAGCGCGGGGCGACCTCCCTCTTCAAGGAGGGTCTGCCCGCCCGGCGGGAGATCCTCAGCAGGGATTGTGACGACTGCCGGCATGACCTGCTCGGCGAACCGCCCGGTCGCGAGCGCATGCGGGCCGGCCGGATGCTGCTTGCGGCGCCCTGGTCGTGGCGGATGCGGCGCTGGCGGGGCTGGTTCGAAGGGCACATCGACGCGGGTCCGCGCGACCGAGCCCCGCGCGAGGCTTTGCGGCCCATGCCCGCCCAGTGGCGGCGGGTGCTGATCACCGGCTGGTACGGCACCGAAACGGCCGGGGACAAGGCCATTCTCGGCGAGCTGGT
>CAYVVX010000532.1:0-1665 GCA_964455315.1 uncultured Planctomycetales bacterium
CCGGCATCGAGTCGGGCGCCTGGTTCTATTTCGTTCACTCGTACTACGTCGCCCCGCACGACCAGGAGGTCGCCTGGGGCCGCTGCGACTACGGCGGCGAATTCACCGCCATGATCTGGCGCGACAACCTCTACGCCACCCAGTTCCACCCCGAGAAGAGCCAGGCCGACGGGTTGAAGATCCTGTCCAACTTCGCGGCCATCCGGGACTGAGCCAGAGGCGCCCCCAGGCGCATGGTCCTTCAGGTGGCCCCGCGTTCCCCTGGCTATTTCTCCGAGCCCTCGATGTCCGGCGTACAGGATCTGCGGGCTGCTCGCCACGTCCTGTTCGCGGTACGATCTCGGGATGAGTACCACGCCACTTTTTCCGAATACCTGGGGTCCGGGACAGCTTTTTGCGTTCAGCGGCATGGACGGGCCGACGCGGCCGCCATCGCCGCGGGGGCGCTGAACGGAGACATTGACCACCTCATCGACACCCGCAAACAGTGGGTGGAACAGATCGCATCGCCGGCGCGGCTGCCGGTGGGGCTGGAGGCGGCCTACCGCAAGGCCGTCACTATCAAGCGGGTCAACACCAGCACCCCCGAGGGCCAGATCCGCCATCGCTGGACCACGCCGGATCGGTTTCCGCATCGTTGGATGTGGCTGCACGACAGTGCCTACCGCGCCACCGGGCACGTGCACCATTTTCCCGATCTGGCCATGGACATGCTCCTGGCGGTGTTCGACACCCGGGACGGCGACGGACGTTTTGCCCTGCTGATGCGCCCCGACGGCAACTTCCCGGAGATTTCGCAGAGCCCGATGAGATCCGCCGCCGCACCATCACCGTCATCGACCGCTGGCGGCAGCACACCGGCTGCATCTACGAATTCTACGATTGCCGCGAGGTGATCCCGCCGTTCGCCATGGACCGCAAGTCGCGCATCTGCTACGGCGGCGGCTTCACCAATGTCAGCGATTACCACTGGTCCGCCGCCCTGTTCGTGGCCATGTGCCGCAAGCTCTTTGGTCACTGAGCGGCGTGAGTGGGGGGGCTGAGGGATGCGGACCAGCCGGCGAGTTTGTCTGTTGACGCATTTCGATTAATTTGGTAAACAGGATAGGTGACACCTCGGACGAGGTGGCAGATCGGCCGGATTGTGGTGCTTTTCCCCACTCGCCTTGGGCCAACGGACAGGTTCCGTCCGCCGATTTCCGCCGTCACGACAGCGAACAATTCAACCAGGAGTTGCCCATGTCCCTGTTTGGTTCTTTGAATAACGCCCGACCGCGGGGCGCCTGCCCCTTCCTGCCACCAGCCGCCAGCCTGTCCCTGCCCGGGCTTTTCATCGGCGCGCTCGTGGTGCTGGCCTGCCCGGTGTCGGCCACGGCGGGCTCAGCGCCGATCGACGTGTCCGACCACCGGCAGGTGTTCATCGACGATACGTTCCTGGCCGAGGCCTATAACGTCGATCTGGAAGTGCACCCGCCGATCAAGACCGGGGAGATGAACATCAAGCCGGAGCGTCCCTGGGAGATGGGCGGGGTGGGGCCATACAGTAACTTCCTGAAAGAGGGTGATACCTATCACATGTGGTATCACGTGATGGCCAGCGCCCAATGGGACACCGACAGGGATGCCGGCTCGGTGTGCTACGCCCGGTCGAATGACGGGATTCAT
>CAYVVX010000532.1:1675-2593 GCA_964455315.1 uncultured Planctomycetales bacterium
GGCCATGGTGCCGGCGGCATCAAGCTCGGCCAGGACGGCGGCATGGTGTTCATCGATCCGACCGCGCCGCCCGACCAGAAGTACCGCATGCTGATCCGGCACGGAGCAACGGAAGGTGACGCCTGCCACATCTTCTCCTCCGGCGACGGTATCCATTGGCAGGCGACCCATCCCAGCGTGGTCACCGCCCGTAAGCAGGAGCGCGGGCATCATCTCGACTCGCAGAACGTCATGTTCTACGACGATCAGCTCCGCAAGTACGTCTTCTACGGCCGCAAGAACTGGGTCCAGGGCAACTCGCGGGGCCGGGCCATCGCCCGCGGCGAGGCGGAGACCATCGATGGTTTACCGATCGTGCAGGACATGCCTCTGGTGCTCAGGCCGGACCCCTTCGACATGTCTCACGGCGACCGGGTCATGGTCGACTACTACATGAGCGCGGCCATCAAGTATCCGTGGGCCGACAACGCCTACTACATGTTCCCGACCGCCTATTACCATTACGTTGATGCCAGGCTGCAGGGCTTTCCCGCTGGCGTGCCCATCAACGCGGGCCCGCTGCACACGCAGTTCGCCGCCAGCCGCGACGGGGTCATCTGGCAGCGTTACGACCGCCGCCCGTTCGTGCCGCTGGGCATGAAGGGCGAGTTCGACTGGGCCAACACCCGCACGATCCAGGGCCTCGTGCCGTCGGTCGACGGCAGGCACATGTACATGTACTACCGCGGCGGCGACTGGCTGCACGGCTGGGATCGCAACGAGGAGAACAAGCGGTTGTTGACCGAAGCGGGGCTGGATGCCGACCGCAACATCGCCGTGCTCAGCCGGGTGGTGTTGAGGATGGATGGGTTCGTGTCGGTGCGGGCGCCGTACGGCGGGGGCGAGTTCACCACGCCGGTGATCACGTTCACGGGCAGG
>CAYVVX010000532.1:2603-4424 GCA_964455315.1 uncultured Planctomycetales bacterium
AGGGAACTGGTGCTGAACATCGACACCTCCGCGACCGGCATCGCCCGCGTGGGCATCATCCAGGCCGATACCGGCACGATCTCCGGGTATGACCCAAACGGCGTCGATCTGCCGGGCTTCAATGTCGAGGACTGCGATCTGATTCATACCACTAATGACACCCAGCGGGTGGTGTCGTGGGGCGGGAAGCGCGATGTGAGCGAGCTGGCGGGCAAACCCGTGCGCTTGCGCTTTCTGCTGCAGGATTGTGACCTGTATGCGTTTCAGTTTCGACGGTAGGACGCCCTCGGCGGCGGCCGGGCGCTACAAGAGGCTGACGGAGTACCGATCTTGTTCTCACTGGACGCGTTTCGCTCTTCCGGCCCCCGGGCGGCGGTCATGTCAGCGGCAACCCTCGCGAGGCGATGCGCCGGCGGGAGGCGGTACCCGCGTAGCCCGGGCTTTACGCTGATCGAGGTCCTCGTCGTGGTCGCGATCATCGCTCTGTTGATCGCGATTCTCCTGCCTTCGCTCTCCAGGGCCCGCGAGCAGACCCGGCAGACCATGTGCCTGTCGAATCTTCGCCAGCAGGGCGTCGGCTTTTCGACCTACTCGGCCGACAACAAGGCCCTTCTGCCGCGGACCGGATCATTCAGGTTTTCCCTGATGGAGGGGCTGTATTACCTGTATTCGGATGTCATCGGCAACAGGGTGCACGACTGGGGCCAGGTCAACGCGGGGGCGCTCTATCCCAAGTACCTGGGCAACTCGCCCATGCTCTACTACTGCCCCAGCAACACGGTCTTCACGCCGGATCATCCCAGGAATGGCATGGATGTCTTCCTGCAGCGCTACCGCCATTGGGAGCATACCGACCCGCAGTACGAGAACTCCCATAATTTCCCCATCTCTCCGTTCAGCTCCTACGGATACGCGGTACCGGCCGCGACCGCCAGACACCCTCGCGACGCCGGGCGGAACATGTTCCCGCGCGAGGTGACCGAGACGACCGGTGCCTGCGCACTCGATCCGAGGGTCTGCGAGACCTACCCCTACTGGGACTATCTCAACGATCCGCAGAACCCCGATCCCGCTTTCCTGGGCGATTTTCCCCGGGCCACCCGCGGGAAGTACTCGATCCCGGCACTGCTGGTCGACGCGTATTTCGGTGAGTCCCGGGGTTATCACCTGCGCAGCTACAACGTGCTGTTCGGCGACTTCCATGCCCGCCGGGTCGTGGATCCGCAGGGAAAGATCCAGGCCGCCAACATCGGCCCGCTGCGTCCGGCGTCATACGGCGGGATCGGGGATGCGAAGGTGTACCTGGTCTGGGACTACTTCTCTCGGCAGCCGTGAACCGCGCCGGCGCGAGTCTCCCCGGCGCAGGCTGCTCGACGACCCTGTCCGGCGGCAATGGCGGCAGGATCACTTCTCCGCGAATTCGCGCCCGTCGAGGATGGCATCGGCAACGGCGCCGCGGAACGCATCCAGAGTCGCAGGGTCACGATCGTAGCGCGAGGACGACCTGGCGACGAACTCAGGCACACCCATCAGCCAGGTCGCCCGCTGGAGATAGTACAACCGTTCCAGGGTCGGAGGCTGCTTTCCGACGGCCGCGGCCGTTTCCGCCAGGAGATGGAGATACTCGTAGTCCTCCAGCCCGTCGCGGATGTTCTCGAACCGGATGGTGCTGACCGGCCCGTCCGGGCCCGCGCAGAAGATGCTTCCATCGCCGTTGGCGTAACAGCCATCGCGGCTCTTGCCCGAGCCCAGGAACCAGTCGGTGTACGGTCCCTCCGAAATCGGTTTGTCGATCAGCGACCAGCCGTTCATCATGAAGTA
>CAYVVX010000533.1:0-2750 GCA_964455315.1 uncultured Planctomycetales bacterium
GGATCTGGAGTTCGCCATCACCTATGCCAACTGGGGAGGTGTCCCGGCGGTCAGCCATGCCCAGCTCTGCCTGGTCGGCTGGGGCGTGAATCAGCTCTGGCACCAGGTCGCCATCAGCAGCTTCGGCGAGGTGTTGTGCTACGATCCCGACGTCAACCTGAATCGGGCCATGATCGACGACGTACGGCCCCTGCTGGTGGCGCCCATGGGATCGGCCGCCACGTCCCCGGCTCGCGTCCTGGGTTGGACGAACAATGTCGGCGGAGGCGATTTCCTGGTACTGATCGGCATGGACGGGCAGAGGGATCATCTCGCCCGCATGCGCACCAGGTACACCCGATACGGCCCCAACCTCGCCGAGGTCACCTATGCCGGGCAAGGCGCCGCCGGTCGCATCGATGCCCGCATGACTGTCATGCACTACCGCAGCGACGACATCACCCGCGGTCTCTATCGTCTCCGCTACGATTGCCGGGAGCCGGTGCGCTTTTCACGGATGGCATTTTTCCAGTTGGGTGCGGACCATTACAACAACCACCAGTTTCGCAGCATCGCCCGGGGCAACGAAGCCGGCCTGCTCGAGGAGTGGGCCCCCGAGGCGGAGGGCGCAGGATATGAGCGCCGCGACCTGTCCTGTGAGGGCGAGGTACCGTGGTTCTCGTTGCACGGCGCGATTCCCAACCCCCGGCAAGGCGGCGCCTGGGCCAATCGCGGTTTCGTCATCCGCTCCTGGCGTGCCCGCCTCGGCGGCCGGGACGCACCCCATGCGACCGCCGGCGTGCACCGCACCCGCGACGGCAACCTGTCCAGCGTTCTGGTCGAACTCGTCCCACCATCCGGCCTTGAAGCGCTTCAGGCGGGCGACTTCGTCGAAGCGGATATCGAGCTGATGGTCCTGCCCATGTCCACCGACGACTACCGCGGCCCCAACCAGGCCCTGCGGGCCGCTCTCACCGAGCAAGCGGACACCTGGCGGATGGTTCATCGTGAGGCTGTCGGCAATCGCCTGCAGCTTGCAGCGCGGCACGGACGTGTCGAAAGCGTCTATCCGACACGCGTGGCATGCGACCCCACCGGACAAGCCGAGTTCACCGTCCAGGGGGGCGTGGGCTTCCTTCCGGTGACCATCAGCGGCATCCGCGACTATCGCCGGCACACCCTCGAGCGGCGGTCGGGAGCGGACTGGATCGCGGTGGACCAGGCCGTTCACGGCAACGACTTCTGGCAGGCCGATTACCACCCCGGCTCCGCCACCTGGGATCTCAGCTTCAACATCAACGCCGACCGCGCGACCGGGGCCGAACCGCTTACCCTGCGTCTGCAGTAGCCCGCACCGATGCCGGCCTTGGGATGGAGCCATGCCCCAGAATTCCCAAGAACAACGTTGTAGATGGCGATTCGGCGCGGTATAGTAGCCTCCGGAATGACCCGGACGGCCCCCGGGAAACGAACATCTCATCTTCTTCGGAGACCCTCCCATGCGCTGCCGCGCCCTGCTTGCCGCCCTGTGCACGACGCTGATGCATCCCGGACTCCTCCACGCCTCGCTGGTCATTGGCGACCCGTTCGTCACGCTGGTAGGCGACGGCAAGCCGGCCGCCACGCTGGTCCTGCCCGCCGATGCCGGGCCCATCTGGGGTGACATCGAGTCTCTGCTGATGGAGCCGGCGCAGCGCTGGGGAGGCGTTGTTCCCAGGGTGGTTCGCCTGGCCGCCGACGCCCCGCTTCCCGGCGGCGACCTGATCCTCATCGGAACGCCCGCCACCAGTTCCACGATCTCCCGACTCAGCCGGGAGACAGCCAGCGAGATCTCCCGCCTGCCCTTCATCGACCAGGAAGGATTCGCCATCGAATCCCGCCGCGAGGACGGTTCGAAGCGCCTGGTCATCGCCGGGCCCAGTCCACGCGGGGCCTACAACGGCGCGATCCTCTGCCGTGACTTTCTCCTTGACGCGGGTTCCGGGCCGGCCGGTCAGGCGGATGTCTTCGTTCGCGAGGCGAACGTCCTCCGTTCGCCCCGGATGAAGATGCGCGGCACCTACTGCCTGAGCATCTACGGCAGAGCGATGCAGTACACCGCTGACGACTGGAAGAAGATCGTCGACCGCCACGCCGAGGATGGCATGAACCTGCTGTGTTTCTGGCTGTCCGGGCATCACCCCTCGAAGAAGTACCCCCAGCTCTACGATGTGGACGGCGCCAAGGGCACGAAGCTCACCGTCGACGGCGTCACCGAACTGATCCGTTATTGCCATGATCGGGGGATCAAGTTTTACATCTCTGGTGGCGTCTTTGCCTGGACCGCTTCGCACTACCTCGGCCAGGATCATCCCGAGATCCATGCCGAGAAGGTCAGCGGTCTGTGTCCCTCCAAACCCTACGCCCGCCAGGCCAATCGGGAGCATTTCCTCGAAATGTACAAGACCTGGCCGGAGGCCGACGGCTTCATGCTGGAAGTCCGGGACGAACATGGGGAGTGCCAGTGCGCGGATTGCCGCCAGCCCGTGGACGAATTCGGCTCCCGCGCCTACGGCAAGGCCGAGATCACCTGGCTGCAGGAGCTGGCCCGCGACGCCTGGGAACTCAAGCCGGAGCTGGAGTTCCTGTGGCTGATCGGTTACGCGGAACACGCCAGTGACGTGTATTACTACGACCAGATCCGCCACATGACCGATCCGCGGTTCGCCTGGCTGGACACCCGGGTGGGACTGGACGGCAACGGCAAGTGGACCCTGCCCGGCCCCGCCGGA
>CAYVVX010000533.1:2760-4416 GCA_964455315.1 uncultured Planctomycetales bacterium
AGCCAAGCGCCCCTTCGCGTTCTTCAGCCCGCGCATCGTCCACTGGGACCCCTTCTATCGGCACCGGATCGAGCATCTGATCCACTGGGCCGGCCGCATCGCCGATGAGGGCCTCTACGGCTACGTCCCGGCCTTCGAACCGGGCTTCGGGGCGGGCTCCTATTACGGGAACGAGATTCCGCTTCCGGTGAACATCATGCCCTTCTGCCTGACCGGACTGACCTACCGGGAACTGACCTGGGAACCGGCCACGACGCTGGCCGAACTCAAGAAGCGGATCCATCGCCGGTACTTCTCCCCGCAGACGGCGGATCGCTTCGCGGAGGACATGCTCTACCTCCACCAGTTCTGCATGGACCACTGGGTCGAGCTGACCCAGTACGGCAATCCCCGGTTCGGCTACGTGGGCGAGGAACTCGGGCGGGTCCGCATCGGAGACGAGATCAAGCGGGTCACCTCGATGGAGAACGAGGCGGAGCGCCGCAAGGCCGCCGAACCGCTGCTGAAGACCTGCCGCAGCCTGGCCGTGATCGCGGAAGAACTCGAACGCATGGATCAGATCGAATCCGCGATGCAGGCCGCCGCCGCGAACGCGACGCCCAAGGACCGCGACGGCTTCGCCTTGATCCAGCGCATGATCGATGACACCCGCAGGATCTATCGCGATGCCGTGCCGGATGCGTCCGAGCTGACCGCGGGCATCACCGCCCTGGGCGGCTGATCGGTCCGCGCGGGCCGGATGGCTGGAAACGCACTCAAGCGGCGAGTCCGAATCCAGGGTCTCATGAGCTTGAACACCTGCGCTCAAAGACAAGCACCCGCAGAGCCTGCCCGGCCCGGCGGGTGCTTTCGTGGTACACCGACCCTGAGGGATCGGCTTGAAGGAGGAACTCGTTAGACTCCTGCGGCGGATTCCGCCGCGCGGCAGACTGGATCACGCCGGGCGGCGACGCCTGGCCAGCATGCTCAGTGCGCCGATCAGCATCAGGCCCGCGGACGCGGGCTCGGGCACCAGGGTGATCAACAGACGTGCCCCACGGTTTTCGGCGGGGAAGAACCCATCGGTGTTATCCACCGTCGGGAAGTACATCTGGGCCGCTGGATCGGGGAAGGCAGTCCCCGGCGCCAGACGCCAGGCAAACGAGCCGCGCCCGTTCAGCAGGTCATCCTTGACCGCGGCCGTGACATCTATCGAGGCGAAGCGGGCGCCGTCGATCGCCTGGGGAGCCGCGGCACGGTAGAGCCCCAGCGTGCTCAACGCGGGTTGAGCGTTGTCACCGGCGGTCAGGGCGGCATCGCTCTGAGCGTCGAAGTGATCCGCGAACCAGTCGATGGTCAGGATGTTGGCTCCGTTGCCGCTCCACAGGTTGTCGGTTTCCGGAATCCGCAATTCAGCGGAGGCCACCTGCCCCGCCGTGATCAGCGGCAGGGAGTGGATACCGGCCTGGACGTAGGGGCTGTCGTTGACCGATCCCCAGATGCCGAACTGGCTGGCGATGTTGTCCAGCCCGCCGGCCCAGACCGTGCCGTCCTGCACGCTGGTCGGGTAAATGGTGAAGTCCACCGCCCGCGCTGTCCACGGAGCGATGGCCAGTGCGACCGCCCCGATCAAAACAGTACGCTTCATGTCCCGTCTCCTCATATAGTGCCGTTTAA
>CAYVVX010000534.1:0-1896 GCA_964455315.1 uncultured Planctomycetales bacterium
CCCCGGTTGGCCCGATTGATTATATCCCCCACCACCCGTCGCGTGGTCCGGGAACCGACGCCGGCTGATGATAGGCTGCGACCTCATCGATGACTCCGTTCAAGGCGTCCCGCCTCCCGTGCCGGACGATGCGCACGGAAATCCTCCCCGCCCGGAGCCTGCGTGACACCGGCGGCCGATCCTGGCCACACCCTCCCGGAGTTCATCGGCCACTCGGTCGCCCCTCCCATGTTGAAGACACCCCGTCCGCGCGGTCGATAGACCCATATTCCCGTTTTCGCCGGGGATGGGCCCCGGAGTGACGCCATCAAGCCGATTCCCAAGGAGATACGCATGCGCAGGTTGACCACGGTTTATGGGGCCCTGGGAGCGTTGCTGTCGCTTGCCCTGCTCATGGGCCAGGGCTGTCCCGGCATCACGCCGCCGCCTTCGGCGGAGGATCTCAGCGCCGCCGAGCGGGCCGCCATCGACACCCTGGTCGAGGCCGCCGGAGCCCTGACCTCCGCGTCGTCCACGTCCCAGAGCGCGTCCGACGTCAGCGTGCAGAACGCCCAGGTGTCACCCGCCTCCTCCACCGGGGGCAGTTGCCCGGCCGTGACCGGCTCGGCATCCATCGATAACGGGTTGTTCTTCTCGGTGACCATCGACTTCGGCGATCCGCCCGGATGCAGCATCGTCGGCCAGGGTGGCTATCTCTGCTCCGGAAACGCCACCGGCTCCTACAGCAGTGGTGACGGGCAGCTCGATCTGGTCTTCAACACGGTTTCCTGCAACGGCAACTCCCTCGACGGCAGCGCCGCCCTGACCTACGCCATCGCCGACCTGACCCTGGCGCTGAGCGGCGACTTCGACCTCACCTGGGTCAGCGGTGACGACGCGGTCACCGCCGCCGGCGAGGGCACCTGCTACTACAACCGCGACACCGCCACCACCACCATCGTCGCCTTCGACGGCACCATCAGCGACGGCGAATCCGACTGGAGCGCGGCCCTCTCCGATCTCGTGGTCAGCTACCAGAACAATCCCACGCTGATCCCCTCCTCCGGCGAGGCCACCGTGAGCGGATCTGAGATCCGCACGCTGACCATCCGCTTCAACGCCGGTTCCCCGTCCACCGGCGAGGTGAGCGTCAGCATCGCGGGCGGTCCCTTCTTCACGGTCAACCTGTTCGCGTTGTGAGCCGCCGGCCCGGGTCCACCCGCCCGAAAGGGGGCGAACCTCCGGTCGCCTTCCGGCGTAAGCGGGGGAAGTCTGCCGATCGCCCGGTCGGCGGCGTTGCGTGCTATTGACGCCGGGCGGGAATCGGCTAGGGTGGAGTCTTGGCGCGGTCTCAGCCGCAAGGCCGATTGACTTAACCTTTTTTCCTGTGAGAGGTTGCGATCCGAGAGGCGCACGCCGGACCTGCCGTGTCGCCCGCCGATCGCCATGCATGTTCGGCATCCTTCAACGTTACGTCACCAAGGAACTGTTCAAGACCTTCGCCCTGACGGCGGTCGGGCTGACCCTGCTGTTCAGCCTCTGCGGCGGGGTGCTGAACATGGTCCAGATCGAGGTGATCGGGTCGCTGCAGGTCGCCAAGATCATGGGCATCGTGGTGCCGATCGCCGCCACCCTGACCCTGCCCGTCGCGGCCCTGTTCGCCTGTGCCATGGTCTACGGGCGGCTGGCGTCGGACAACGAATTCGACGCCTGCCGGGCCAGCGGCGTGAACATCACCCGCCTGCTCGCGCCGGCCATGCTGCTGAGCATGTTCACCTTCGCCTTCACCTTCCTGTCCACCAACTACATGATCCCCGGCTTCGTGGCCAGGCTGGACGCCATGCTCCAGAAGGACGTGCAGAAGATCATGCTGCAGGCCCTGGTCACGCAGGGTTACATCAAGTACAAGACCTACAC
>CAYVVX010000534.1:1906-4411 GCA_964455315.1 uncultured Planctomycetales bacterium
CTACACCGTCTACGCCGGTCGGTCGCCGACCATTCTGGAAGAGGGCGACAACAAGTCGCTGGACATCCGCAACGCCGCCTTCCTGGAGATCGAAGGGGAGCGGCTCATCCGCTGCGGCACCGCCGATCGCGTCAAAGTCAATTTCCGCTCGGACGGTTCCGGCGGCGCTCCCGTGGTGGACGCGGCCATGTTCGACGTCCGGGCCCTCGACGCGGCCCGCAAGCAGTTTTACGAGTTGCAGTACCAGCCGTTCGAGCCGCGGGAGATCCCCCTGCGCTTCGAGCAGGATCCCAAGTGGCTGACCCTCAACGACCTGTTCTACTACCGCCGGGTGCCCATCGAGCTGCCCGGCATCCGTGACAAGATCGCCGATCTGCGCTGGCTGATGGACGGTCAGTTGTTCTACAAGCGCGTGGGCGAGTCGCTGAAGAACGGGGGCACGCTGTCCCTGACCGACGGCAAGGTCACCTACGAGATCACCGCCCAGCGCGTCGTGGCCGATCGCGAGGACACCCACGAACCGACCCTTCACGACGTCAAGATCCGGGAGCGCGGGGAGAACCTGGCCCGCGACTACGAGGCCGCCGGGCTGGTCATGACCCTCCGGGAAGGGCTGCTGGGCGGCCCGCCGGTGGTGAACATGTCCCTGGAGAACGGGGTCACCTTCATCGACCAGATCGACCCGGACAACCGCATCGAGCTGCGCCGCACCGACCTGCAGGCCATGCCCATGCCGGCGGAATTCGTGGCCCCTGAACGCGAGCTGCCCGACATGGCCCTGGTCGGCGAGCCGCCGGCTTTCACCCGCGATCTCCGCACCCGGGTCGCCAACGGTTTCGTCTCGCTCAAGGCCACGCTGGAGGGGCAGCAGCGCGAGGTGATCTCCATCATCCACTCCCGGCTGGCCTTCAGCGCCAGTGTCCTGGTCATGCTGGTGCTCGCGGCCGCGCTGGGCATCATCTTCCGCGGCGGGCAGGTGCTCACCGCCTTCGTGATCAGCTTCATCCCCGGGCTGCTGGTGGTGGGGGCGAACATCGCCGGGCGGCCCATGGCCGAGAAGGACACCACCCACCTCGCCGGACTGATCGTGACCTGGAGCGCCCTGGTGCTGGTGGCACTGGCCGACGGCGTCGTGCTGACACGCTATCTGAAGCGGTAGGAATCGCCTTTAAGAGCCGACATGATCCGCACGCTGGACCGCTACGTTCTGAAGAACTTCCTGATCAATTACGTCCTCTCGCTGGGCGTGATGATCAGCCTCTACGTTGCGCTGGATCTGTTCGCGAACATGGACGAGTTCACCGAGGATCACGAGAAAAGCGCCGCCCGGATCATGCGCGACATCGGCGACTACTACTTCTTCAACATCCCCCTGTACTTCATGCAGCTCTCCGCCGTGATCACGCTCTTCGCCGGCTGCCTGACCCTGGCCAGGATGCAGCGGCTCAACGAGGTCACCGCCGTGCTGGCGTCGGGAACCAGCCTCTACCGGCTGGTGGCCCCGCTGGTCATCGCGGCCCTGCTCATGAACGGGCTGCTCATGCTCGACACCGAGGTGATCATCCCCGGCATCGCCCCTCAACTGGCCCGCAGCCGCGACGACGTCGAGGGCCGCAACGCCTATGATCTGCGCTGCATCAACGACGGCTCCAGCCATCTGCTGTCGGCCATCCGGTTCTCGCCGGGCGCCCGGCCTGAGGGCAGGAAGGACGCCGGCGCCATCCGCGGGCTTATCGTCATGGAGCTCTCCAGCGATCCCCAGACCGCCGGGCGGCTCGGCGACGTCATCACCGCCTACAAGGCCTACTGGAACCAGGAACAGCACGGCTGGGACCTGGAGGGCGGCGTGCGCATGTCCATGGCCGGCGCCGGGCTCGCCCCGGGAGAACACGACCTGGCCTACACCGCGGAGTCGTTCTATCCCAGCGAGCTCACCCCGCCGGAACTCATGCTCCGCAAGATGCGGCACTGGGTGCGCTTCCTGTCCATCCGCCAGCTCAACGCCGTCGAGAAGCAGAAGGACGTCAATCCGCTGCAGATCGCTCAGATCCGCCACGGGCGGTTCACCCTGCCCATCGGCAACATGATCCTGCTCCTGCTGGGCATCTCCTTCTTCATGAACCGGGCCCCCACCAGCGTCCTCACCCAGGGAGCCAAGGCCCTGGCCACCTGTGCCGCGGTCTTCATCGTGACCTACATCGGGCAGCAGGCCATGGGCGGCAGCATCGGTGCCCTGCCCCCCATGCTCACCGCCCTGCCCGCCTGGCTGCCGGTCTTCCTCTTCGGCCCGCTGGCGGTGGTCCTGCTGGACAACGTCAAGACGTAGCTGTGTGTGGTAGAAGGGAACCCGGGGCTATCGCCCCAACGGGGCGCAGGGCTGCAGCCACGGGTGGAGCGACGCGGCGGCGCAGCCGCCCGACGCGCAACCCGTGGGAACGGGACTGCCTTTTATCATCCTCGCCCTGAAAGGGCGAAGGAGCGCCGGTGGGGTCGGGAGAGCTTCCG
>CAYVVX010000535.1:0-2360 GCA_964455315.1 uncultured Planctomycetales bacterium
CATAATGCCGCCGCGCGGCCCCCGGCCTGCCCCCCTTTTTGCATCCTCAAAAAGGGGTGAGACGGCTCGCGAGAATTGTGACCCTGTGGAGGTAATTGGGGCTATTGGCGCACGGAAGGGGGTGTGGGTGCGCTGCGCTTACTCAATGCTGAGCCCTTCAATGTTCGCCTCATCCAACGGCTCTTCGACCGCGTTCCGCAGCCAGTTGGTGTCGTATCCCTCAACGGCCTGCCCCTCGATGCTGATGTTGATTTTCCCGCCGTCCGAACTGTCCGCGAGATTGGCGACCGCGCCGAAGGACTTGAAAACCTGGTCTCGATTGGCCGCGAACCGGATGCGGATGGCAGTGCGGAGCGTCGGCGTGGGGACTTGCGGTGTCGGTCCGGCGGGAGTCGGAGTGGGACCAGCGGCAGGCGGCGTAGCTCCGGGTACAGGTGCGCCAGGCGATGGCTCAGGCGCAGGAACGGCCGCCATCACCATGAGAAAGCCGTTGTCCAAGTCCACCTCATCTTCGCTGATCGCGCGGTTCACCGCGACCTTTGCCGGTGCGACCTGGTATTTGGCGTCCGCCCCAAGCGCAGGCTGGCCCGTTGTATAAGCGAAGATGCCCTCAGTCACGCCACGCACAATTGCCTTGCGAATCACCTCCTCGGAAGTGACTCTCGGTGGATCCAGGAAGCCAAAGAAGGCATCTCGTACATCCTTGGTGCTCACACCTGTTCGCAATTCGTCACTGCCGGGCAACGCCTCTCCAAGCTTGATGCGATCGACAATCTTGCGCGGGTGCAATGTGCCGTGCAGTTTGGGGGTTCCCACGGAGGTCAGGAGCTCCATCACGCGCTCATGAACGCCGGTGGCTTGCAGCGGCCTGCCGCCAACTTCGAGCTTCTCCAAGTCCAAGGCACCACCGCCACCTACGCGCGTAAGCCAGACGGCGGGATAGAGCTGCCGGAAAGCCGTTTCCGCTGCCGCCTCTTCTGTTCGCTTGCGCTCTTTAAGCTGGTCGGCCTGATCCTTCGTCAGTCGATGCTGGCTCTTTTTGGACTCCACCCGATCAATAGCCATGAGATAGCGGACCGCGCGCCTCAGTGATTCCAGCGGCTTCTTGTCGGGTACGGCCAGTGCCACACCGTTGCGGTACTGCCGCGGCGTGTCGCCGTACTTGGACAGCATCGCCTTGGCCGCCTCGTCCTGCTGACTGGAGTTCTTGCCCGCCATCTCAAGCGGCATGTATCCAACAAGGAAGCGCGGCTCCTTGTCCGGCAGATCCTGGCTGGTCGTCGGCCACACAACCGCCTCATTGCGACCGGCCAGCCTGGCCTCCAGCATCTCTTTGATCCTGTCGCGAATGCTGTCCGGGTCGCGGGCAACCTCCTGCTCGGCGTCCTCGATCAGCTTGGTGACGTTCGGCTCTTTCTTGAAGCAGTATCGCACACCGTCGTAGTGCAGATACAGGCACGAGTTGCGCAGGTCGGACAGCACCGAGTTGGCGGTCACGCTGTCCAGGTCGGGGCCGATGCACGCCGCCAGCAGCTCACTCTCGGTGACCCCGGGGGGCAGGACTTCACTGCCCTCCTCTCGTTTCAGCCCGCCGAACGAATAGGCCAGGATCGCCGTCGCCAACCGCTGTGCCGGTCGCACGTTGGCCATCGCCGGGGTTTCCTTGGCCATGCGGTCGTCGATTCGCCTGGCCCTGGCGTTCGGACCGACAAGGTCGTGGGTGATCACCGGCGAGTAGTCCTGGCGCGGGTCCAGATCCTTCAGCATCGCCCGCAGCACTTCGGCGTCGTTTAGCGGGATGTCGGCCGGGCCGAGCACCGGCTTGGCCCCTCCCTTGTTTTTCAGGGCATGCAGGCACGAAGCCAGGAAACGCAGCGCGCCGCGGGTGCGCTGAAAGCCGTCCACGCTGGTCCACCGGCCGTTCATGACGTCGATCAATGCGGGATGGAACGGATAGGCCGCCTCCAGCCGCCCCGTGAGTTGTACCGCCTGTTCTTCCGCGTCCTGCTTGGCCGACGGCGTCTCTGCCCGCGCTCTCCAGAAGCCGCCAACCACGTCGCCGTACGCCTTCGCGATTTGCTTCGCCGCATCCTCCGGTGGATCTCCGCCCAGCAGGCGCCGCTTCACCACCGCGAGGACTTCGTCACCGGTCACCGGCTCGCGCACCTGGTCCTTGCGGCTGGTGAGCTTGTCCAGCTCCTCCAGCAACGCCACATTGCCCAGGGACTCCCGCGCGCTCCACTGGAGTGAGTACACCATCACGGCGTTGGTGCTGTTGGAGACCTCGACGGTGAGGTTCTGGATGAAGTCCTTGGCCTGGCGTTGCAGGGTCGACTCCTTCACGCCGACAGCCGCCGCCC
>CAYVVX010000535.1:2370-4405 GCA_964455315.1 uncultured Planctomycetales bacterium
TCCAGCAGCAGCAGCACCGGCTTGCCGGGCTTCCTGAGCATCTCAATGATCTTGTCACCCCCCGGCGACACCAGGTCCGCATCGTGATTCGCCAGCACGTCGAAGGCGCCGATCTGCTCGGCCAACCAGCCCCACATGGTCCGAATGATCCGCCCGTCGGCGGTCTTGAAGCCGTCCCGGGCGTCGAACTTCTCGCCGTCGAATACCGCGACCTTTACCGCACCGGGATCGGCCAGCCCCTGGCATGAGGCGATCTGATTGAGACTTGCACGCGAGCGGGCGGCGTGCAGCAGCGACGCCAGGACGTGTGACTTGCCACCGCCGAACGGGCTGCGCAGCTTGAGGACGCGATTGTAGCTGCCCTGACTCGCCAGGCTCGCCAGCACCTCCTCCAGCAGCTTGTGCAGGTCGGTGGTGACGTAGGTCGCGGCGAAGAAGGCGTCCGCATCGCGGTAGACCTTGGGCGTGGTGGGGTCGCCGGTTGCGATCGCGCCGAGGTCGATGGCGAAGACCGCCTCGGCGAGCGATCCGGACTCCACATCAGGGTGGAGTTTCACAAGTTCGGTCCAAGGTCTCAGGGCATGCACGGACATGGATTACCCCTTCGCAATGAAAGCCGCTTTCGCCGCAATCTCCAGTGCGATGATTTTCTGTGCGGGTTTGTCAGCCGGCCAATCGAACACCTCCGCATGATTGGGGTTGGCCGGTATCGGCTTAGCCGCTACTTTGAGGTGTTGTGCCATGCATTGGGCCGCGGAGATGTCTGCTCGCCCGTAAAGCGTCTTATCTCTCTCGCGTGCAATGGCCTCACCGACCCCCCACAATTCCTCCTCGGACGCTTGCATATGGCGCGTTACCGAAAGGTCTTGATGGGGATGGGGAATGAATGCGTCAGGTTTGACCGTTTGATTGCTTCGCCGGATATGGCTGCTTTGCAGTACGTATCGTGCCAAGGTCTCGTTGATTGTCACCTGCGGTACATTGGCTGGATCGATCATGCTGCGTAAACCTGCCCGATGAGCTTCAGGATGGAGTCAGGAGCCTCCCCGAAGAATGCTTCGGTTCCGTACACGCGGTTCGGACCGAAAACCGCCGCAAAATGCAATTCATCATCGGGGCCCACGCTTACCGACAGGGTACGCCGCGGAGAATGATGCCATTCCAGCGTGAGGGCACCGTCAGGCTCGGCACCGATCGAAGGCGCCCGCGAATCCAGCGGAAGCGATTCCAGGAATCTGTATGCATTTCGCAACGCATCCTGGCTTACCGCAAGCGCATTGAAGCCGTCCCAATTCGGCTCGCGGCATTCTCCCCACACTGTTCCCAATTCATCGCGCAGTCCACTTCCGATCCCAAACACGTTCGAATCGTGAAGTTGGCGCCGGCCTTTCTGGGCAACTTCCTGGACGTACTGAGCGGCTTCGCTGAAGCCTTGCGTGAACAAACCGCTTTTCATTTCCTCTGTTCCTTAAATGCTTCGATTGCTCGCGGCGACACGAGAGCAAAAAACGCCTTGTTTTTCAGCCAGCGCATCTTCGGCAGGGCGTCCTGGACGACCTCGTCAGCGGGCCGAATGGGCCTCGGTGTGAACACGTCAATATCCAAGATTAGTCCAAACCTCTCGGCATCGGGAGGCTCCGCGGGCTGCACCGTCTGGATGACGTTGATTTGGAAGGGATGCCCCGGCACTTCGTGCTTGCTCTGGTAAAGAAACCCTTGCATCGGCAAACCAAACGACTCAAGAGCCTTGGGCCGCCTCGCAAGGTATTGCCCGACTTGTTTCATTTTGAGGTCCGCAATCCGGTTGATGAAGCGCACGCCCAATCGCTGGATCTCAGACGGCTGGGCCAGCTCGACAAAGAGGTTCCAAAGCCGGAGGGCCTCCGTTGAAAAAGCGTTCCAATCCTGATACGGCGCGAGGCGGCTGAAGACCAGGCCGTCGCGGGTGAACTGCACGATATACCGCTCGTCCTGAGAGGTTAGCCGAAAACCCTGCCAAGTGTCGCGCCGGATTTGAGTCGAGGAACCGTCCGCG
>CAYVVX010000536.1:0-4400 GCA_964455315.1 uncultured Planctomycetales bacterium
GGCCCCGACCGCTGCTTCGGATGCATCCCGGGCGTTGTCGGATACCTGGCCGACGGTGCCGGCGACGATGGCCATCGGGACGAGGCTGAGTTGCCGCGCCGCCGCCCCCGGCGCGGTGTAGGTTCTGCGGGGGGCGGTCGTGACCGGTTGGGAGGCCGCGCCGGCGGCGGGCTGCGTGGCCGGTTCCCGCGATGGGGTGGCCGGACGGGTGGCCGCGGGGGCGGCGGCGGCCGTCTCCGCGGAGAGAACGTAGGTGCGCTGCACGACCGCGTGCCGCTCGGGCGACGTAGCGCAGCCCACGGCGAAACTCAGCAGCAGGCCCGCTGCGATCAAGACGTATCGCGATGGCGTCACGGCAACTCTCCTCGTTCGGCGGCCTCGGCGACGGCACCGGGATCACCCAGCAGCGACAGATCGTTGGAGACAAGGTTGGCGACCACCAGGTCGAGTCGTCCATCGGCATCAAAGTCGCCGACCTCCAGCGCGGTCGAGCCCTGTCCCGCCAGCAGCAGCACCCCTTCCGTGAAGGTAAAGCCGCCGCGGTTGAGCACCAGCGCCGCACCATGGTCGATCGTGTAGTTGGCCGTGGCGATGTCAGGTCTGCCGTCCGCGTCGAAGTCCGCGATGACGATGTCTCTCGGGTTGGTGCCGATGGGCAGGTCGCCGACCTCCGTGAACAGGCCCCCGCCGTCATTGCGATAGAGACGCACGGTGTCGAGGTCGGGGTCGTCGAACGCGCCTTCGCTGGCCACGGCGAGGTCCACATCTCCGTCGCCGTCGAAGTCCGCGCCGGCCGCCGCGCTGGGCTGGGGGCCGGTTGTCAGCGTGGTCAGGAGGTCGAATGTTCCGTCGCCGCGATTGGTGAAGAGAGAAACCGTCGCCGCGCCGGTGTTGATCGCCGCCAGATCCTGGTCTCCGTCACCATCGAGGTCCAGCGTGGTGGACGATTCCGGCCCGTCCCCGGTATCGAGGAACGCGGCCGGGGCGTATCCGTGATCGGGCTGGCTGAGCAGCAGGGCCAACTGGTCCATTCCCTGGATCGAGCAGATCAGGTCGGGCTGTCCGTCGCCGTTCAGTTCGCCCGCGGCGAGGTGAACGCACACGTTGCCGGTGGCGAGATCGGCGCCGCGCGTAAAGCCGGCCGCCCCGTCATTCAGCAGCAGGTTGATGCTGGGGCCGATGACCGATGCGAGGGATGTTGCCGCGAGGTCGAGATCACCATCGCCATCGAAATCGCCGGTCGCCAGGCCTGAGGGCGTGTCGCCGATGCGGATGGGCGCGCCGACCGTGAAGGAGGCGGAGCCATCGTTGATGCCGACGATGACCGTGTCTGAGCCGAAGTTGGCCGCGGCGACGTCGAGGTCGCCGTCGGCGTCAAAGTCGCCGACGCCGACCGCGGTGGGGGCGCTGCCCTGGAGCGCGGCGCAATCGTTGCCCAGCAGCCCGCAGGAACTGTAGGTTGGCGGTGCGACCGGGTCGGGCAGGGGTGCGGGCGCCGGACCCGCACACCCCGTTGCGCGCATGGAGAGCACCGCCGGCAGGAGGCTGGAGAAAAGGATGCCACGAACGACCATGTCAAACTCCCTGTCATACGGCCTGCCGGTGTGGGAGAGCACCACCAGGTTCAGGTGGAACGGGTCGGATGATCGGCCCTGCCCATCGCCAGGTTGTATTCGTACGGCAACAGCGAACCTTTCACCACCCGGTTGCGGGTTTGATTATAACCCAAATACCGGTGCTGAAAGGCCGCTGACGGCCTACAGGCTGCCACTGGAGTAGAAAAACTGAACGGTGCCGACCTCCGATGTGCTCGTGGCCAGGTCGGGCTGTCCGTCGCCGTCAAAATCGTCGGCGGTCACGCTGATCGGCCGGGGGCCGGCCCGCAGACGGACATCCTGGGCGAAGCTGCCGCCTCCGAAGTTGAGCAGGATTGTCAGCGCCCCCAGATCCTGGCTGCCGAAGATGTAGCCGCTGCATGCCACGGCCAGATCCTGGTCTCCGTCGCCGTCCAGATCCTCCGCGACGATCCCGGTCGCCTGTCCCGCCGTGTAGAAGGAGAAGGCGCTCGAGAAGGATCCATCTCCGTTGTTGTAGAGCACCGAGACCTCCGTGCTGAAGAGGATCGAGAAGGTGGCGTTCTGGGAGTTGGCGATGGCGAGGTCCAGGTCACCGTCGCCATCGAAATCCGCCGCGGCGAGCCCGTAGGGAAGCGATCCCGCGGGGAAGTCCATCGGGTTCGCGAAGCCGCCTCCGCCGATGTTCAGGAACACGGACACGCTCTTGCCCACGAAGTTGGTCGTCGCCAGATCGAGCTGCCCGTCGTTGTTGAGATCCGCGGCGACCACGCTCTGGGGACTCGTTCCGGTCATCATGGTTGCGCCGGAGGAGAAGGTGCCTCCCTCATTGAAGAACAGCTCGAGAATGCTGGTGGTGTAATACACCACTGCGAGATCCTGGTCGCCGTCGCCGTCCAGGTCCGCGGCGGTCAGACCGCGCGGTGCGGCTTCCACCGTGAGCGTCTGGCCGGCCGCGAAGCTCATGCCGCCGTTGTTGGTCTGCACCGTAACCGTCATCTGCCCCGGGTTGGCCGTGATCAACTCGGGCAGGGCATCACCATTGAGATCCACCGCCGCCACCGCGATTGGCCCCGCATTCAACGGAAGCGTTGACACGTCGAACTGGCCGTTACCAGCATTGTGCAACAGCGACAGGCTGTTCGAGAATCGGTTGGCGGCGACCACATCAGCGCGGCCGTCTCCGTCGAGATCAGCGGAGGCGATGGCGATGGGTGTATCGCCGACGGGGATGACCAGGTCCGGCAGCGGCTCCGTGCTGCCCACGGCGTAGTCGAGCAGCAGTCGGCCGTTCTGGGAGAGGACGGTACCCAGGGAATCGAACACCGTGAAATAAGGCAGCGAGATCTGGAACCGCTGGTCCAGCAGCAGCGTATCCGGCGAGTCGAGGGTGTTCATGATGTCCGCCGGGTCGAAGGCGTGGTGCAGGCCCAGCAAATGCCCGGCTTCATGCGAAGCGACGTTGCCGATGGCGATGCCCATGAGCACCGGATCGAGCAGTTCGCCCAGGGCGATGGCCAGCCCGCCGAACCGATCGGGCAGAACCAGGGCGTTGTCATCCAGGCGGCTGTTGAATGCGTCGATGCCAGAGAGCGTCGCGGCGAGCCCCTCGGAGGCGAACACCGCGTCTCCGGCGTTCGCCACGCCGATGTGAATCACCGAGACGGGTTCACCCGGTGGCGGCGGGTTGTCGCTGGTGGTGACGACCACATCGAAGCCAATGAAGTTTTCCCGAAAGATGTATTCGATGATCGACCGGATGAAGTCGTCCTGCCCGGCATAGTCCGGATGGATGGATGCCGCATCGAAGGCCGCCACGCCGATGGGCCGGCCGTCGATGCCCTCGACGAAGCCGCCGTCGAAGTCCAGCATGAAGACCTGCTGTCGGATGGCGGGCACCTCGCCCCCGCGGGTGATGCGCACGGTCAGTTCGTAGGTGCCGGTGGACACCGATCCGGTGAATCGCGCGTTGACGCCCAGCACCACCTGCTCGATGTCACGGCGGAGGACATAGTCGAAGCGGGAGTTTTCCGGGTTGTCCAGGGTGAGGCTGTCATCGCCCACCGCGATCAGCCTGGCCGTATCCAGCGACGGGTCCGGCTCGATGAGCACCACGGCCGCCTCCAGGTCGGAGTCGGGCGTGGTCAGCTCCGCCTCGATCCGATCGCCCGCGTGGAGCGTGCCCAGGGCGAACAGGTCGATGTCCTCCTTGATCTCGATATTGCCGGTGATGCGGTAGCTGTCGCCCGGTGGAAGCATCTGCATCGAGGACAGGTCGTCGTTGGGCTCGGCCTCGGTGGTCGGCTCGATCGTTGCCGGCGGCGGTTCCACCGGGCAGCCGGCGCCGGTGAGAAACAGCCCTGCGGTACAGGTGAAGATTGTCCAGGCGGCCATGCTATGGCCGGAAGCCCTTCTCTCCATGAAAAAACACCTCTTATCCGGCGATACCGGCGGAGCAATCGGATCGAACCGACGCGCCCGCGCGGCCGCCTGCTGTGATGGAGCCCGCACCAGACGCTATTCTATGGAATCACCGTGTCGATTGCGACGCGAATCCAGCGGAGCGGGATGTTCGCCGGCGGGTGCGGCCGGTTCGAGGCCGGATTACTGCATGAATGTACAGCAGATTGTCGAAGCGGCCCTGTCGCGGCGGGCGAGCCTGGTGGAAGACGGCGGGCTCACCGCGTACCGCCTTCTGCATGGCATGGCCGACGGTGTGCCCGGCGTGGTCATGGAGCGGCTGGCTGACGTGCTGATCGTCCAGGTTCACGAGGGGCACGTTCAGGCGTCGGTGTCCGACGTGGGCCGGCTCGCGACCGCGTTCAT
>CAYVVX010000537.1:0-4378 GCA_964455315.1 uncultured Planctomycetales bacterium
TTCACCCTGGGCACCGGGCGCGACCTCGACGAGGCCCGCGGACTGATCGAGCGGTTCCAGACTGTCGCTGCCGCCAATGAAGCGCTGCAGGGGGTCTGGGATTACTGGAGCAGCCTCATCTCCGCGATTCAGGTGGACACCCCCGACGCGGCGGTCAACGCGCTGGCCAACTGCTGGCTGCCGTACCAGGTGCTGGCCTGCCGCCTGTGGGGGCGCAGCGGTTACTACCAGTCCAGCGGGGCGTTCGGCTTCCGCGACCAGCTCCAGGACGCGATGGCGATGATTCACGCCGCGCCGCAACTGCTCCGCGACCAGATCCTCCTGTGCGCTTCCCGGCAGTACATCGAAGGCGACGTGCAGCACTGGTGGCACCCGCCGCAGGGCCAGGGCGTCCGCACCCGCTGCTCCGACGATTTCCTCTGGCTTGCCTACGCTACCTCACGCTACGTGCTCACCACCGGCGACTCCGGCGTGCTCGAGGAGGAGATCCCCTTCCTCACCGGCCGGGCCGTCAAGCCGGACGAGGAGGGCTATTACGAGATCCCCCGGGTCAGCGACGAGAAGGCTTCGCTGTACGAGCACTGCCTGCGGGCCATCAGGCTGGGGCTGCGCGAAGGCGCCCACGGGCTGCCGCTGATCGGCAGCGGCGACTGGAATGACGGCATGAACCTGGTGGGCATCCGCGGCCAGGGCGAGTCCGTCTGGCTGGCGTTTTTCACCTACGACCTGCTCGACCAGTTTGTCGAGATCGCCCGCCTGCGGGGCGACGACGAAACGCTGGAGATGTGCCGGCTGCACATGGAACGGCTGCGCGACAATGTCGAGGAGCACGCCTGGGATGGCGCATGGTACCGGCGGGCGTTTTTCGACAACGGCGAACCGCTCGGCTCGGCCTCGAATCCCGAGTGCCAGATCGACGCGCTGCCGCAGAGCTGGGGCGTGCTCAGCCGGGCCGCGAACCCCGAGCGCGTCCGTACGGCGATGTCCAGCGTCGAAAAGCGGCTGGTCCGCAACGACCTGAAGCTGATCCAGCTCTTCGATCCGCCCTTCGACAAGTCGCACCTCGAGCCCGGCTACATCAAGGGCTACGTCCCCGGCGTTCGCGAGAACGGCGGGCAGTACACCCACGCGGCCATCTGGACCATCATGGCCTTCGCGAAGTTCGGGCGGCACGAACGGGCCTGGGAATTGCTCTCCATGATCAACCCCGTCGAGCACGGCGCCACCCGCGATCAGATCGAGGTCTACAAGGCCGAGCCGTACGTCATCGCCGCCGACGTGTACGCCAATCCTCTCCATGCCGGTCGCGGCGGGTGGACCTGGTACACCGGGTCGGCCGGCTGGTGTTATCGGCTGATCGTGGAAACGCTGCTGGGCCTCGAGCGGCGCCGGGATCGGCTGCACCTGACTCCGCGGGTTCCGGCCGCGTGGAAGCAGTTCACGATGAAATACCGGTATTTTGAGACCTTCTACGAGATCACCGTCGAGCGCACCCTGCCCGAGGGCGACGACATCCGGGTTCTGCTCGACGATGAAATCTGCCCGGACGGCTCGATTCCGCTGATCAACGATCGCCAGCCGCACCAGGTTCGCGTCGAGCTGCGCCAGTAACGGCCGGCGCCCCGCGGCCGTTTCGCGCGGGCGGGAGTCCTGATTCGCGGGTGATGCCGGCGTGTGTTTCGCCAGAACCGAGCCGGTCAGGGTTGACTTCGCCTGCGCCGCTCGATGTACTGAAAGAACGAGGCAGTCGCGTTCGACGGGTGTGGATCGGGCTGGCCCGCTGATCCACACACCGATGTGAGGAAGGGGAGATGATGCCGCCGACAGAAGTTTTCCAAGGCATGGGCGTCCGGGCGCCAGTCGGCGCCACAGTGCTGGCCTGGGCTTTGCTGTTGTTCCCGGCCCCCGCGGCCGCGCAGCAGTCCGGCCTGCGGGTCAAGCCCGGGGCGGCGATCACCATTGATGGCGACCCCTCCGAATGGAGGCTCTGGGAGTTCCAGGATTACAGCCGCGGCGGCGAGCTGGAGACCGGCGACATCGGCCTGGTCGGCTGGCTCGACGGCTCGCTGTACTACGGTGAGAATTACGTCGAGACCGGCTTCTTTCTGCCCACCAGCGCGGCCGATCATGCCGTCCGTTTCCACAGCCGCCACGACGCCACCTACCAGTACTTCCTTTTCCGCCTCGACGACAGCAGCATCGGGCACCCCTACGGCGTGGGTGAGAACTACCGCAACGACTGCGTGGAGTTCTTCGTCGACCCGGCCAACGCGGACAGCCCCGTGCGCATGTGGGACATGATCAACGACTCCACCTTCGAGCTGGTCATCGACGTGCTCAACCAGAAGAACGTCTACATGACCCCCTCCGGCTACCGGACGCAATTGCTGGCCGGCGTGACCTCGGCGGTGTCCATCGACGCGACCGGCTGGTGGCTGGAGGTGCGCATCGCCAAGAGCGTGACCAACCCGCCGCTGCCCGCCGAGGGCGTCTTCGGGGTCAGCTTCTTTTTTCGCGACTACGACGGCATGAACAACGCCACGCTGTACGGCTGGACCGCCGACTATACCGGCGTCCCGCCCTTTCCGAGCAAGATCCCGGCCAACTTCGGCGACGTGATCAACCCGGCCGCGACCTTCTTCGACTGCAACGGCAACGGCACGCCGGACGGACAGGACATCGCCTCGCTGGCCATCCCCGACTGCAACGCCAACGCCATCCCGGACGATTGCGACATCACCTACGGGCTGAGCGGCGACTGCGACAACAACGACATTCCCGACGAGTGCGGTCCCGACGCCGACGGGGACGGCGTCACCGACCCCTGCGACAACTGCGTAGGCGACAGCAACGCCGATCAGGCCGACAACGACAGCGATACCGCCGGTGACGCGTGCGATCCCGATGATGACAACGACACCATCGAGGACGTGGATGACAACTGCCCGTTCACGATGAACGTCGCGCAGACCGACAGCGACGGTGACGGCCGCGGCGATGCCTGCGACGCCTGTCCCGGGACGGTGCCCGGCGCGGTGGTCGGCGGCGACGGTTGCCCGCTGCCCATCCCCGGGGATTTCGACGGTGACGGCGACGTGGACCTGGGTGATTTCGGCGGCCTGCAGCGCTGCTTGGGCGGGCCCATGCCGCTGCAGCCGGCGTGCATCAACATGGACATCAACCACGACACGTTCGTCAACAACGCCGACACGGCCATCCTGCAGGCCTGCCTGAGCGGCGGGCAACTACCGGGCGACCCGTTCTGCGTTGAGGTGCCGTGAGCCATCCGGGCCAGGCCCAGCCGGGGCGGTGAGGACGAGGTGCGATCATGACGCGATCGGGCATCGGGCGGCTTCATCTTCTGGTGATGGTGGTTGTCGCGGCGATGGCATCGCCCGGCGGGGCCCAGACGGTGACGGCTCCCTCGCCGGGCGGGGCGGTCGGGAAATCCCGCCCCAACATCCTGTTCATCATGACCGACCAGCAGTACGCCGGCATGCTCAGCTGCGCCGGCAACCCGCACCTCAAAACGCCCGCGCTGGACCGCCTGGCATCAATGGGCACGTGGTTTGAGCTGGCCTATGCCGTCAACCCCGTCTGTGTCCCCAGCCGCTTCAGCCTCCAGACCGGCCGGCTGCCCAGCGCCATCGGCATGGGCGCGCCCAGGCAGCGTTGCAGGCGCCCGAAGTCCTGCAGGTCCACGTCACCGTCCACGTCGAAGTCACCGGGGATGGGCAGCGGGCAACCGTCGCCGCCGACCACCGCGCCGGGCACCGTCCCGGGACAGGCGTCGCAGGCATCGCCGCGGCCGTCACCGTCGCTGTCGGTCTGCGCGACGTTCATCGTGAACGGGCAGTTGTCATCCACGTCCTCGATGGTGTCGTTGTCATCATCGGGATCGCACGCGTCACCGGCGGTATCGCTGTCGTTGTCGGCCTGATCGGCGTTGCTGTCGCCTACGCAGTTGTCGCAGGGGTCGGTGACGCCGTCCCCGTCGGCGTCGGGACCGCACTCGTCGGGAATGTCGTTGTTGTCGCAGTCGCCGCTCAGCCCGTAGGTGATGTCGCAATCGTCCGGGATGGCGTTGGCGTTGCAGTCCGAGCCGGCCACCGCCGCGATGTCCTGTCCGTCCGGCATGCCGTTGCCGTTGCAGTCGAAGAAGGTCGCGGCCGGGTTGATCACGCCGCCGAAGGAAGCGCCCGAGGTGCTGCCGGCCGAGGTAGATCTCAGCACCCGCCTGCACGAAACCCCGCCCCACACTGCCGCCGCCCTGCAAAGGCAGATCGAAGCACTGAAACATCAGCTCCATACCGCCCGCCAGGAACTGGCGACCCGTTCGCAGCGCAAAGGCGAACAACTCCGTCAGTATGAAGAGCAG
>CAYVVX010000538.1:0-4369 GCA_964455315.1 uncultured Planctomycetales bacterium
AGGGAAGCGGCTGGGCGGTTGCGCCACCTCGTGCAGGCGATAGAAATCTCACCCTGTCATCCCCAACGCTGCAGAAGCGACCACCACAGAACCACAATGGGCACGGAGAACACGCTTTGAATCAGGAAAACAGGAAAGGATAATGAAACGAAGATGGCCTCCCCCTACATGGGGGCGCTATCCAAATCTCTTTTCCTGATTTCCTGATTATCATTTCTTCTCCGTGATCTCCGCCCCAGCGTGGCAGAAAAGATCAACCACAGAGACCCCGAGGCCGCGAAGAAGATTGGCGACCGGATGAGCAAATCACCAACGACGCAACCTCACCGCAGGTGGGGTCCGCGACTTGTGGGTGCGCCAAGGGCGAGACTCACGCTGGCGAGCCCGTGCTGGGGCCTTGTGGTTCATTCTTCACATGCAACCGGGGATTCATCACTTCGCCGACGGCCCCGCCTCGCGATATACCTTCACCATCGTGTCCCATTTGCGCTCCTTGAGCGTGTGCGTCGTGCTGAACACCATGATGCCGCGCGACGGAGATCCCAGCCCGGCGTGCAAGGCCCGCTCGAACTCCTCCGCCGACATCTCCGCCGGGACGCTGCACGACTGCACGATCGGCCACACCGTCCGCCCGGAGCGGGCGGCCACCTCCGCGTTGACCTGGCCGATCCATTCGAGCGATTTGCCGCAATAGATGTGATAGACCATGGGCGAAAACACGTCGACCACCGACCCGAGCCTGCTCCAGTCCTGGCCGAACGTGCGCTGAATGGCACCGTCGAAGTCCGCCTCGCGCATGGGCACGCCGAAGATGCCCAGCACCGCGTCATCGCCGAGCTTCGCTTTCATCAGCCGCCGCACCCGTGATACCACGTCGGTGACGCGGTCGCACTTCCAGGCGATCCAGGCCGGTCGATGATGGGCCAGGATCCACGCCGCCTTCGCCTTTGTATCCGCCAGTTCCGCGTCATAGTGCACACCGCGATCCTCCGCGAACCGCTTCAGGCACACGTCGCAGAAGCACAACTCGGTCAGCGCCGGGGTCTCCTCCTCCCATCGGCCCGGCCAGCGGATGTAGTCCAGCCACAGCCCGTCCCACTTGGCCTCGCCCAGGAGATGATCGATCCGGCCCAGCAGATCCCTGACATACTCCTCCTGGTTGACGCACAGCCCGCCGTAGTCGCCCTCGCTCTCGAAGGGCACCCCCTCAGCGGTGACCGGCCGGGTGCCCGGGAACTTGTCCCACGCCGCCTTGCCCGAAAAGCAGGAGATCTCCGCGAAGGCCTTGATACCGGCCTTATGCAACGCATCGACCAGCTTCGCGTCGTGCGGCATCTGGACCACGCCGTCGACGCCCGACGCCTTCAACAGCTCAGCCACCTGCGGAGGCAGCTTACCGGCGAACGGCTCCTCCTCCAGCGGCAGCCCGAACAGCAGGCGCATGGGCCGTTTCGCGAGCACTTCCGGCTTGCAGTATTGCAGAGCCGCGAACAGCGCCGGGCTGTCGGCATACACCCGCACCGACAGCGGCGGCAGAGAATCGCGGATCACGCCGTCCTTCACCGCCACCTCCCGCCCGTGGAGCAGCGAGTACGCGACGCCGCCGCTCCAGCCGGGCACCGCGATCCATCCGGCCGCGGCGTGGGCGGGATCTTCGTTGACGGCCAGGACATAGCGCCCCTCCGCGTGGATGCGCCCGATGACGCACACCTGCTGGTCGCCCGGCAGGGCTTCCGGCCAGGGTGTCCCGGCCGTAAACAGCGGCGCCAGCGCCCGCACCTGCCGGTTCACCCGCCCCATCTGCCTCCAGTAGAGCGAGTCATCGCTGATGTAGTGCGGGCCCCACATGAGGATGCCGCGGGCGCCGTGCACGATCGCGTCGAAGGCCATGAACTGCAGCTCGTCGAAGGTGGGGCGGCGCCGATCGCGACCCTCCGCGACCGCCTGCGCATCCCACTCCTGAATGCCGCAGCCTTGCAGCACCATGTAGAGCGGGTGTGGATGCACCGCCCGCTGAAGTTTCTCCGCAAACGCCCCGACGCACGCCTCCGACGGCACCAGCCGGCCGTTGATCCATCCGTTGCTGCCCCCGCCACCGGGAGCGGGGTACACATCGGTCCCGAACACGTCGGCCGTGGTCCGCCCGTCCTGCCCGAAGCCGCCGACCGCGGGCAGTTCGGTGAACCAGCGCAGCTCGCGCTCGTCGCCGCGCGGGGCGAAGTTGATCCATACGGCGTAACGGTCGCCGGCCAGGCGGCGAATCTCGGCGTAGCCGTCGCGGAGCCCGATCAGCAGCTTGTCGATCTCCGCGGCCTGCGCTTCGGTGCGCACCCAGGCGGCGAGATCCTGCGGCACGCCGTCGCGCTCGCGCTGGACGCCCTTGACGTTCCACAACGGCTCGTCGGGGCCTTCCAGCGCGATCACGGCCGGATGCTTGAAGATCACCGACTCTTTTCCGATCAGCCGTTCGAGATCCTTCTTCTTCGCGTCGATCTGCTCGGGCGTGCCGGAGAGGTTCATCAGGTCGGTGACCACCACCATGACCTGCACGCCGACCTTCCGGGCCGCGTCAAGCCGCTCCTGCGTCGCTTCCCGCGCCGGAAGCAGGTAGAGGTTGAAGCCCTGTTCGGCCATCTCGGCAAAGATGTCCCCGCGGGTGGCCTGCTTCGGGTAATGGTACAGGCCGACGGGAAAGAACGGCTGATCCTTGATCTTAATGAGGCTTGGCTCGGGCAGCGGGGCAATGGCGCCGGGCGGAGGCGGGGCCTGGGCCAAAAGCAGCCGTGCACCGACCCCCCATAACACCATTGCACAGAACCAACGGGATGGGCTCATCAGATCTCCCCTCCTTGTAGAGTGGGCCGCTGTCTGTGCGGCCGCATGGAAGTTGGATGCCCTACAACTGCCGGTCCAGCCGCCGGTACATGATCGCTTCGCTGACGTGCTCGGGGGCGATCGACTCCATGCCCGCAAGATCGGCGATGGTCCGCGCCACGCGCAGGATCTTGTCGTGGGCCCGGGCGGACAGGCCCAGCTCCGCCAGGGCCTGCTTCAGGAGCTGCTCGCCGTTGGGGTCGAGCCTGCAGTGCTGGCGAAGCTGCCGCGTGTTCATCCGCGCGTTGAGCGTCACCGTGCCCTCGCCGAACCGCCGCCGCTGCACCTGCCGGGCGGTGAGCACCTGCTCGCGCATGGTGGCCGAGTCACTGCCGTCCTGCGTCGAGCGCAGCTCGCGGAACGGCACCGGCGGCACCTCGATGTGGATGTCGATGCGGTCGATGAGCGGTCCGCTGATCTTGGCCAGGTATTTCTGGATCTGCACCGGCGAGCATTTGCAGGGGCGCGTCGGGTCGGTGAAGTAGCCGCACGGGCAGGGGTTCATCGCCGCCACCAGCATGAACCGCGCCGGGAAACACACCGAGGCATGGGAGCGGGCGATGGTCACCACCCCGTCCTCCAGCGGCTGCCGCAAGGTTTCCAGAATCGTCCGCGGGAACTCCGGGAATTCGTCCAGGAACAGCAGCCCGTGATGAGCCAGCGACACCTCCCCGGCCTGCGGGATCGAGCCGCCGCCAACCAGTGCCGGACCGCTGGCCGAGTGATGCGGCGTCCGCACCGGGCGGCGGGCCAGCAATGCCTGACCTGCCGCAAGCTTCCCCGCGGCCGAGTGAATCCGCGTCGTCTCCAGCGACTCGGCCAGTGACAGCGGCGGCAGGATGGTGGGCAGCCGCTTGGACAGCATGGTCTTGCCGGTCCCCGGCGGCCCCAGCAGCAGCACGTTGTGGGCCCCGGACGCGGCGATGATCAGGGCCCGCTTGACCGACTCCTGCCCGCGAACGTCGCTGAAGTCCTCCTCGTAGTGGGCGGCCTGCTGGAAGACCTCGTCGATGTCGATGAACGTGGGCTCCAGCGGGATCTGCTCGGTAAGAAAGCCGACCGCCTCGGCCAGCGTGCCGATGCCGTAGACCTCGACATCATCAACCACCGCGGCCTCGGGGGCATTGTCGCGTGGGACGATGACCCCGCTGAGCCCGCGCTGCTTGGCCAGCAATGCCATGGACAGGGCTCCCTTGATCGGGCGGACCCGCCCGTCGAGAGCCAGCTCCCCGGCGATCAGGTAGCGGGCCACCCGCTCGGGCGTGCCCTCGCCGTCGGCGAAGATCATGCCCAGCCCGATGGGCAGGTCGAAAGCCGGGCCTTCCTTCTTCACGTCGGCCGGGGCCAGGTTGACCAACGCCTTGTTGTGCGGCCAGTGGTACCCGGAATTGTACAGGGCGCTGCGGACGCGTTCGAGGGATTCCTTCACCGCGGCGTCGGGCAGCCCGACGATTGCGGCCTTGGCGAAACCCCCCTCGGCAACCACGACCTCAAC
>CAYVVX010000539.1:0-4364 GCA_964455315.1 uncultured Planctomycetales bacterium
CCCGCAGATCACGCAGATTGACGCAGATAAAAACCAATTACTTCTCTTTCATCTGCGCCAATCTGCGTGATCTGTGGGCACCGATTCTTGATGCTTCATAGTGCCTGGTTCGGGAATCAACCTGGCTATCACCGCGCCGCACTCCGGGCAGATGCCGCTGACGTTGCCGGTCAGGTTGTAGCCGCATTCTCGGCAGCAGTTCACCCGGCGTCGCCGTCGGCGATCAAGGAGCCGTGCTGCAAGAAGCAGCACCGCGAGGGGGAGAATGAGCAGAGGTAGCGGTATGACGACGGTCCAGCCCAACCGGGGATTGGACGAATAGTACGGGGTGATGGACCAGGCGAATCTGCTTGACCAGTCGCATCCGGCCATGCTGCTCACCCAAAAACTGATCCGATCAGCGGGATCAGACGGGCCGACGATGCCGTGGCAGACGATCAGCCCGCCGGATCGCAGGCTGAATTCCCAGCCGGACGGCATCCGCTTCGCAGGATGAACTTGGATCATCCGCCCGTCCGTGATGATCAGGCAGGTCCACCAGAATAGTGAACTCCCCCAGGCGACAATCATCAGCAGCAGAACGCCGTAGCCCGCCCATCGAAGCCGGCGACGGCGATGTCGGGATGCTGGCAAGCGGTGATCCCCGTCGGAAGCCTTGCGAAGCAGGAACGCCGTCGGCGGGGCCCGCACTGACGCAGCGCCATCCCGCCATCGTCACGTGCGTCAATGAATTGACGCACTCCTTTGCGACGCCGAAGTGTGGTGGGCATGGCCCACCCTACAGCACTGCGCGCTTGCCCCACTCATCGCGCATTACTCATCACTCATCACTTCCTACACGCCGACGATGTTGTACCCCGCGTCGACGTAGAGGTTCTCGCCGGTCACGCCGCTGGAGAGGTCGCTGATCAGGTACACCGCCGACTTGCCCACTTCGTCGGTCTCGATGTTCCGTGCCAGGGGCGCCTTCTTCTCCACCCACTCGAACATCTCGTCGATGCCGCCGACGGCCATGGCCGACAGGGTCTTGCAGGGGCCGGCCGAGAGCGTGTTCACGCGGATCTTCTGGCGGCCGAGTTCGGCGGCGAGGTAGCGCGTGGTCGCCTCCAGGGCCGCCTTGGCGACGCCCATGACGTTGTAGCCGGGGACCACCTTCTCGGCGCCGTAGTAGCTCATGGCCAGGATGGAGCCGCCGTTGGGCATGATCCGCCGGGCCCGCTGGGCGACCGCCAGCAGCGTATACGCGGAGATGTCCAGGGCCTGGGTGTAGACCTGCCGCGGGGTCTCCACGAAGTTGCCGATCTTGAGGTACTCGCGGTCGGCGAAGGCCAGCGAGTGGACCACGAAGTTGATCGCGTCGAACTTCTGCTTGGCCGCGTCGAACACCGCGTCGATGTCCTCGTCCTTGCTCACGTCGCAGGGGTACAGCCACGGGTCGCGGACCTGCCCGTCCTCGAGCGCCTTGCGCACCCGGCGCTCCATCTTCTCACCAGGCAGGTGGGAGAAGCCGCACACCGCCCCATGCGCCATCAGGTTCCTGGCGATGTGCCAGGCGATGCTGCGCTCGTTGGCGACGCCGAACACGATCCCTTTCATTCCGTCGAGCAAGCCCATACGGCTGTCCTTTCTCGTTCATTGCGTGACCGTCACCCCGGCAGCCCCACGCGGCAGGAGCTTGCGAGCCCACATCACCCCCGTCAGGGGCTCGCCGGGCGGGAGCGGTCATCCCTTCCTTAGACCTGTATTGTTTCGCCGGAACGGGCGCTTTGCAAGGAGACGGGGTGGAATCGCCCGCGGCGGGCGCCCCGCCGCCTCCCGGAGGCCGCCGGGGTGAAGATGCCCGGGTGGGTGTTCGCCTCAACGCCCGCGACGGCGGAACCCGGTAGAAGGCTCCCGGCAGGCAGCAGCCGCCGAGCCCGGGGGTCCGCAGGCAGACGGATCGTCGGGTCTCCGATCCGAAATGGGGTGGGCCCTCCCGGCAGGACGGGGCGCCACCTCCGACAAAGCTTTCCCGGGAAGCGCGGGGATCGGCCAGGACGCCCCCGGATCGGCAGGCGGACGGCGGGACAAGCTGACCCGGCCACGACACCGGCGGTCGGGACCCGGATACCCGCCGCGAACCGCCGCCGGGCAGCGTCAGACAGGTGAAGCCGGGCGGACAGTCCTGATTGACGCCGCCCGAGCCCGGCGGTTACCCTGCGAACCCCGGATCGGACGCAATCGACGGCAGGAGTTTTGATTCATGGCAGACCTGGAAGGGATGGCGATTTCCCTGATCCGCGGCAAGCGCGAGGAGATCAAGGCGAAGGTTCAGCAGGCCATTGACGCAGGCCTGGATCCCGAGACGATCCTGAACGACGGGCTGATCTGCGGGATGCAGGTGGTCGGGGAGCGGTTTCGTCGCAATCTGATTTACGTGCCGGAGGTGCTGATCAGCGCCCGGGCGATGAAGGCGGGGATGGCGTTGCTGGAGCCGCTGCTGACCGCCGGCGGGGTGGAGCCCGTCGCCAAGGTCATCCTGGGCACGGTCAAGGGCGACCTGCACGACATCGGCAAGAACCTGGTGGGCATGATGCTGCAGGGGGCCGGCTTCGAGATCATCGACCTCGGCACCGATGCCTCCGCCGAGCGGTTCCTGGAGGCGATCGGCAAGCACGAGGCCCGCCTGATCGGGATGAGCGCCCTGCTGACCACCACCATGCCGTACATGTCCAAGGTCATCCAGGCCGTCCGCGAGGCGGGCCTGGGCGACGTCCGCATCATGGTCGGCGGGGCCCCGGTCACCCAGCAGTTCGCCGACGACATCGGCGCCGACGGCTACGCTCCCGACGCGGCGTCGGCGGTGGACCTGGCCCAGCGACTGGCCGGGGTGACCGCGAAGTGAACGCCGCGGCGGGCTCGGTGACTTCTTCATGCACCGGAGACTCCCGCTGATGGACCCGATGACCTGTCCGCGCTGCGAGCAGACCCTGCAATTCGTGGGCACCAAGAAGTTCCACGAGGGCACGCGCTGGGGGATCCTCGGCGAAATCGGCGAGTTGTTCACCAACCGCGAGCATTTCGACGTCTACGTCTGCCCGCGCTGCGGGCGGGTGGAGCTGTTCGTGGACGGCATCGGCGAGGAGTATCGCCCCCACTGACCCGCCCGATGGGAAAACGATTCGCTTATGCCCCCGGATGAAGATGACGATGCCCTGATCCCCGCCGACCTGGCCGACCGCCCCCTGGACGTGGACAGCGACGAGGCCGAGCGGGTCACCATGCACATCCGCCGGCGGCTGCCCGGGCGGCGGCTGGACAAGTACCTCCACGGGCGCTACCCGCGCATGTCCCGGACCATGATCCAGCGGCTCATCAAGCAGGGCGTGATCACCGTCAACGGCAAGCCCACCAAGGCCAGCTACGAGCCGGACGGCGGCGACCGCATCGACCTGGTCATCCCCCCGCCCGAGCCCTACGACATCATCCCCGAGCCGATCCCGCTGGACATCGTCTACGAAGACGACCACCTGCTGGCCATCAACAAGCAGACCGGCATCATCGTCCACCCCTCGCATCACACCCAGACCGGCACCCTGGCCAACGGGCTGGCGTACTATGCGGGCTCGCTGAGCCACGGTGACGACCCCTTCCGCCCGGGCATCGTCCATCGGCTGGACCGCAACACCACCGGCATCATGCTGGTGGCCAAGACCGACGAGGCCCACTGGCGGCTCTCGCTCCAGTTTGAACGCCGGACGGTCCGAAAGACCTACCTGGGCGTCGTCGAGGGCAACCCCGAGCTGGACAGCGACGTGATCGACGCCCCGCTCTCGGCCCATACCACCATCAAGGACCGCTACATCGTGCCCGGGGTCCACGCCCGTGTCACCGCCAAGTTCACCAAGGAGGCCATCACCGAATACGAGGTCGCCGAGCGGTTCCGCGGCTACGCGCTGGTCCACCTGCACCCCAAGACCGGGCGGACCCACCAGCTCCGGGTGCACATGTCCTACATCGGGCACCCCATGGCCGGCGACACCTTCTACGGGGGGCACAATGTTTCCGAGCTGGTCCTGACCGGCAGCGGCAGCGACGCGCCGATCACCAGCCAGCAGGCACTGCATGCCTATCGCATCCGATTCACCCATCCGATTTCAGAGGCGATGATGGAACTGGAGGCCCCGCCGCCGGAAGAATTGGCGGTGCTGATTGGGCTCATGCGGGCCCACCGGCGGCTGTGATACCGTCAGATTCCCCCCCGATTCCCTAAAGTCCGCAGTTCCGGCCGCCAAAGCTTCAATTCGTAAACTGCCAAAAAAACTGGAGAATATCACGTTTCTGGCTAGTTTTTACTTCCACAAACAGCCGCCATGAGATAGAAT
>CAYVVX010000540.1:0-3495 GCA_964455315.1 uncultured Planctomycetales bacterium
GAAGCTGTAGACGTTGTAGAGCTTGATAAGGAACTCGCGCTGGTCGGTGGCGATGGTCTCCTCTTTGAAGCGGGCTCCGGTCCAGGGGGCCTGGCTGGAGAGCATCGACCAGCGCATGGCGTCGGCGCCCTCGCGATCGAAGATGTAGCTGGGCTCCTTGTAGTTGCGCTTGGACTTGGACAGCTTCTTGCCGTCCTCGCCGTTCATCAGTCCCAGGACGATGCAGTTGCGGAAGGGGTGGGGGTAGTCCGTCGCGAAGGTGGCATCATTCGGGAGGGTCTCTCGCGGACTGAAGCCGGGGGTGTCTGATCTGCGAGTCGAAGCGTCGCCGCCGTCGAGCGCCCCGCGCGGGCTGAAGCCCGCGGCTCTTTGAGACGAAGCGTCCTGCTTCTGTGACTCAGCACTCTCCGCGCTGAACAGCATGGTGCTGATGGCCAGCAGCGTATAGAACCAGCCGCGGGTCTGGTCGATGGCCTCGCTGATGAAGTCGGCGGGGAAGCGCGTCCGGAACAGCTCGGCGCTGCCCGGCTGGTGCGGGTACCCCCACTGGGCGAAGGGCATCGCCCCGCTGTCGAACCAGCAGTCGATCACCTCGGGCACGCGGCGCATCCGCGCCCCCGGCGCGAACGGCGAATCGTACGTGACGGCGTCGATGTACGGCTTGTGCACCTTGAGGTCGTCGATCAGCCCGGGGTTGGCCTTCTTGGCGCTGTCCCACACGTCGGTGCCGACGACGCCGGACTTGGCCAGCAGTTCGGCGTAGGAGCGGATCGCCTCCTGTTTGCCGGTCTTCTCGCACTGCCAGATGGGCAGCGGCGTGCCCCAGAACCGCTCGCGGGACAGGGCCCAGTCGACGTTACCCTCCAGGAAGTTCCCAAACCGCCCGTCGCGGATGTGCTCGGGCAGCCAGTTGATCAGCCGGTTGTTGGCCACGAAAGCGTCGCGGAAGGTGGTGGTACGGATGAACCAGCTCTTCCGCGCGTACTGGATCAGCGGATCCTGCTCCGCCCGCCAGCAGAAGGGGTAGTCGTGGCGGTAGTTCTCGCGCTTGAGCAGCAGTCCGCGGTCTTTCAGGTGGCGGATGATGTCGGGGTCCGCCTCCTTGCAGAAGCGTCCGGCGAAGTCGGTCGCCTCGGGGACGAAGGTGCCGTCGGGGGCGATGAGCTGGAGAAAGCCGAGCCCCTGCTCGCGGGCAACGCGGTAGTCGTCCTCGCCGAACGCCGGGGCCAGGTGCACGATGCCGGTGCCGGTGTCGAGAGTGACGAAGTCGGCGGGGATGATCTCGTGGGCCTTGCCGCCCTCCGGCAGCGCGTAGGTAAACAGGGGCTCGTAGCGCAGTCCGACCAGTTCGCGCCCTTTCAGCGAGCGGACGATGCGAACGTCCTTCTCGACGTCAACGGGCAGCCCCTTGAATACGGCGGGTAGCAGTGCTTTCGCCAGGATGAACGCTTCGTCGCCTGCTTCCACCTGCACATAGTCCACGTCCGGATGCACCGCCAGCCCCACGTTGCTGGGCAGCGTCCACGGCGTGGTGGTCCAGGCCAGCAGGCTGAGGGGTTTGGCGTTACCACCATCACCGGAAGAGATGGTGGGCACGGCCCACCCTGCGGGTTGCCCGTCGGCCGCCACGCGAAACCGCACGACGATCGACGGATCGTCCACCTCTCGATACCCCTGCCCGACTTCGCCGCTGGACAGTGCCGTGCCGCCCTGGGCCCACCACCAGACCACCTTGTGCCCCTGGTAGAGCAGCCCGCGGTCGAACAGCGTCGCCAGCGCCCACCAGACGGACTCGACGTAGGACTGGTGATAGGTGACGTAGGCGGCGTCGAGATCCACCCAGAAGCCGATCCGCCGGGTCAGCTCCTCCCACTGCTGCATGTAGCGAAACACGCTCGCCTGGCAGAGCTGGATGAACTTCTCCACACCGTAGGCTTCGATTTCCGCCTTGGTGTGGATGCCCAGTTCCTTGCACACCTCGGCCTCGACGGGCAACCCGTGCGTGTCCCAGCCGGCCTTGCGCTCGCAGTAGTGCCCGGTCATGGTCCGGTAGCGCGGGAAGACATCCTTGATGATGCGGGTCAGGCAGTGTCCGGGGTGCGGCAGGCCGTTGGCCGTCGGCGGGCCTTCGTAGAAGACGAACGGCGGCGCGCCGGCCCGCTGCCGGAGCGAGCGGGTGTAGATGTCCTTCTCCCGCCAGAAGCGGAGGGTCTCGGCCTCGGCGGCGGGAAAGTCGAACTGGCTGGGCACGGGGTTGAACATGCGCATTCTCGATGTCGTTACTGGCCGCGGCCCCATCGCCGCGGGGGAATCGGTCAAAAGTAGGCGACCACGCGGGTGGAAGCAAACCGCGGCGGTCACACGTCGGTCAGCACCTCGTTGGGCGGGCCCGCGCTGGTGTTGGCCTCGCTGATGGCTACCTCCACCGGGAGGAGCTCGAACCCGACGGCCGGGGCTCCGCGGCCGATGGTGTCCATCTTCTCCCACGCCCCGCGTCGCCAGCGGATGAGGAAGGTGGTGCCGATGACCACGATAAAGCCGGCGGCGAACCCCCACGGGCCGTTCGAGCCCCAGTCGGGTCGGACGCGGGAGATCATCAGGCTGCCGCCGAACATGATCCCCCAGGCCAGGCAAGCCCCGACGATCATCGGCCAGAGCGTGTCGCCGGCGCCGCGGAGGGCGTTGCTGTAGGTGATCGCGACCGCGTCGAACAACTGGTACAAGGCCACGAAGATCATGAGCTGCGTACCGATGCGCAGCACCTCGGGCTCATCGGTGAAGAACCCGATCAGGGGTTGCCGGAAGATGACCAGCGTCAACCCCATCAGGCTCATGTAGACCATGTTGATCAGCGTGCCCAGCGCCGCCCGGCGCCGGGCCAGGTCAGGACGGCCGGCACCGACGGCCTGCCCCACCAGCGTGCAGACGGCCAGCCCGATGCCCATCGCGGGCATGAAGCAGAGCTCGGCGAACCGCCAGATGATGGCGGACGCGGCCAGCGCGGCGGTTCCGAAGCCGCCGATGATCACCACCATGAACGCGGACCAGGCGGAGATGTCCAGTACGAAGCCGCCGCCTGAGGGCCAGCCGACGTGGATCAGGCGGTGCAGCTTCTCCCCGTCCAGCCGCCAGTTTTTCAATGCCTGGTATTCGGCGGTGCTGGAGCTGAAGCTCATGACCACGAACAGCCAGATCGCCCGGGCGACGGTGGCGATGAGCGTCCCCAGGGCCGCCCCGGGCACGCCCATCTCGGGCAGGCCCCACACGCCGAACACCAGCCCGTAGGTCAGTCCGGCGTTGAGCACGTTGGAGAAGATCACCGAGATGGCCCCGTGCATCGGGCGGTGGATCCCGTTGAAGAAGTGACCCAGTGCCACCGAGGCGCCGGCCGCACCCATGCCCAGCAGCCGAATCCGCGTGTAGCCGACCTCCATCCGCTGAACGTCGGGGGCATGGTCCAGCAGGGCGTAGAAGAAGGGGGCCGCGGGCCAGAGG
>CAYVVX010000540.1:3505-4347 GCA_964455315.1 uncultured Planctomycetales bacterium
AGGCCCAGCAGCAGGCTGAACCAGATGCCCTGCCAGGCGTAGCGGGCGCAATCCTGGGGACGCCCGGCGCCCAGCGACTGGCTGACCACGGTGGTCACGCAGGCGAGCACACCGAACTGAAACGCGAACAGCGTGAAGAAGACCAGGGTCGCGGACTGCACGGCCGCCTGGGCGGCGGACCCGAGCCCGGAGACGATCAGAAAGTCGACCATGCTCATCATGGTCTCGGCGGCGGTGCTGGCGACATTGGGCGCGGCGATAGCGCCGAGGAGTCTCAGTTCAGCGCCGAAGAGATCACGCCGCCGGGCGGCGACGCCCGCTTCGCCGGAGTTCGCGCTCACCGGTGGCGGCGTTGCCTCCGTGGCGGGGTTTGGCGGCTTGTTCGGGTCGAGCATGGCGCGGTCATTCCACAAAAAAACCCGGGAGCGTGCTGGGCACTCCCGGGTGGATGAGTCGGATCAGGATCGTCACGCACGCGGAAGGGCTAAGGCCGGGCCTCCTCATGAATCGCAATCAGTGGTTGCATGATGATTATCATGTGCGCGTGGTTCCCGTCGGTTGAGGCTCCCGCCTCAAGACGCTCAACAGGGTAGCCGCGGACATGCCGGGCATCAAGCCGGGAAGGGATGAGAAACACGGTGAAGCGGTATGGACCCGATCCGCGGGGTCAGCCCGGCCGGAACCTGAGGTCGCGGGGCGGACCGGCGGACGGCATACCCGCCGGCCGGCCCGGCGCCTCCCGGGGGCGCCATTCCGGGCGCGCGTCTCCGCGCAGACGGGCGATCTCCAGCACGAGACTGATGTGCAGGCCCTGCCGGGTCAGTGGATCCGTCCTGTCGATC
>CAYVVX010000541.1:0-664 GCA_964455315.1 uncultured Planctomycetales bacterium
CCGACCTTCACCCGCCCGAACGCGACCCTGCGCGCGCGGGCCCGCCGCCCGCCCGCGGCCCCCCGCCCGCGCGCCGGCGCGGCCCGGGCCGCGGCCGGCGGCGCGCCGCCGGCGGTCCCGATGAACAACGGCGCCGTTCCGCCCCCGCCGGACATTCGCAACGACGCCGGCAAGCTCCCTGACGTCAGCCCGGAAGACCTGGCCGAGTTGAAGCGGCTGCTGGGCAACGATCTGCCGACCAACGCGCCGGGTGCCGCTCCCACCGGGACGACTCCGCCGGCCGTGGCGCCGAACCTGCCGCCGGCCGCGACCGCGGGCACCCCCGCCGCGCCGGGCGATCCGGTGGCGGTGATGGCCGCGCCGACCCAGTTGCCGGAAGTGAAGCTGCTGCCCCCCGAGGAGCGCCCGTACTTCTTCTCCTGGAGCAACGTGCCGTTCCAGAAGCTGATGGACGACCTGGCCGAGATGACCGGCCTGAGCGTGCGCGGCGTGGCCCTGATCCAGCCGCCGCCGACGCTGCCGATCACCTTCCAGTCCACCGCGCTGATGACCTTCGACGAGGCGCTGCTGACGCTCAACACGCTGCTGGTGGATTACAACGTGTGGGTGGTCCGGCGCGAGGGCTACCTGGAGGCCCGTTCGCTGACCGAGTGGTACAACCGCA
>CAYVVX010000541.1:674-4347 GCA_964455315.1 uncultured Planctomycetales bacterium
CCCCCGACCACACCTACGCCTCGCTGGAGGCCTACCGCGCGGCGAAGCTGCCGCTGTGGGAAATCGCCCGCATGCGCTACGAGGTCAAGCTGGGCGACGCCGGATCGATGGCGTCCAACGCCATGGACAAGATGCCCATGAACACCTGCCGGGCCACCGTGGTGCCGGGCACCAACGAGATCGAGATCAGCGGCTTCGTCTACTTCATCGAGCACATCCTGTCGTTCATCCAGAACGACGACAGCGATCCGCAGATCCGTGAGTGGCGGGTGTATCGCCTGCAGTACCGCGAGACCAACGAGGCGGCTGAGCTGCTGCGGGCCATGGTGCCGTCGCCGGCCGGGGTCGCGGCCGTGCCCAATCAACCGCCCATGCCCCGCCCGCCGCGGACGCCGAACCCGGCCATGCCGACCGTCGCGGTGGGAGACTCGCTGGCCAACGAGATCGAAATCCGCGAGGAGCAGAACTCGCAGCAGCTGCTGATCTTCGCCACGCCGCGGAAGCACGACGAGGTGGCCCGCTACCTCAAGGATTACATTGACAAGTCGGTCCCGCCGACCAAGGGCGAGCTGCTCCCGGTGGTGCACATCGACGCCAACACGGCGGCGGACACCATCCGCCCGCTGCTGGGCCGCCAGCAGATGTTCCAGCAGCCGGCCCCGCCGGCGCAGCCCGGAAAGCCCCAGCCGCCCCAGCCGCCCCCGGTGTTCATGACCGTGGGGTCCAACGCCGTGATCACGCCCATGCCGCAGCTCAAGAGCCTGCTGGTCAAGGCCCCGCCGGACGAGATGAAGCAGATCAAGGAATACTTGGCCATGATCGACGTGCCCGCCGACGAGGGCAAGTTCCAGTACATCACCCTGAAACATGCCAGCGCCTCGGGCGTGGTCTCGGTGTTGTCCTCGACGGTGGCCACCTCGCCGCGGCAGGCCACCAACATCACCATGCCCTTCCGCGCCGTCGCCGACCCGGGCAACGACAAGGGTCTGATCATCGCCGGCGAGTTTCGCGACATCGCCGCGGCCAAGGAACTGATCGCCCAGGTGGACATCGATCCGGAAGCCAACGCCAACGAACACCTCGTCCGTCTCAAGGACGCGGTGCCCTCGGAGGTGGTCCAACTGCTGCAGAGCCGGTTCGGCACCAGCGGCGGCGGCGGGTATCCGCGCATCCGCGGCTTCGATACCGGGCTGCCCATCTTCGTCGCCGACGACCCGTCCAAGATGCTGATCGTGGTGTGCATGGACCAGCGCTGGCCGGAGATCGAGGAACTCATCAACACCATCGACGCGAGCCGGGAGAACCTGAGCACCACGCGGCTGTACAAGCTCGAACATGCCGACGCGACCATGCTGGCCTCCACCCTGAGCCAGGCGCTGGTCGGCAGCACCGGCGGCTACAGCCGCGGCCGCGGCAGCTCCACCGGCGGGAGCGAAACGTCGATCCTCTTCGACGCCCAGACCAACGCGATTCTGGTCACCGCCCTGGAGGACGTGCACGTCAAGGCCGCGGACCTCATCGCCCAGCTTGACGTCAAGGGCGAGGATGAGACGGTCATGGAGCCGATCCAGCTCATCAAGGCCGACGCCGAGTACGTCGCCAACGCGCTCAACGAGATGTTCCAGATGTCCCAGCAGTCCAGCGGTTTCGGCTACCGGAACATGCGCTCGATGGGCAAGGCGACGGCCCGGGCCATTGCCGAGCCGGTGACCAACCGGGTGTTCGTGGCCGGCTCGAAGGAGGACTACGACAAGGCGGCGGTCTTCGCGAAGGAGCTGGACGACAAGTACGCGGGCCTGGAACTGGTCCGCGAGCTGTTCCGGCTGGAGCATGTCCAGGCATCGACCATCCGCGAGGCCATCGAAGCGGTGTTCCCCGAGGCCTCGGCCGGTTCGCGCGGCGGACGGCACGGTTCGCCCTCGACCGACCTGCCCACCGGCGTGAAGCTCGCCGACGTGGACAACGGCATCGTGGTCATCACCACCAAGGAGAAGATGGCGGAGGTCCGGGGGCTGATCAGCGAGCTGGACACCGACCCGACCGCCGGCAACGAGATCAGGCGCTACAAGGTTGAGAACATCGACTACCAGGGCACCTCCGGGATCGCCCAGCAGCTCACCGAGCTGTTCGGCTCGCGGAGCGGGTCCGGGCGCTACGGCGCGTCCAATCCCGGCGAAGTCCGCTTCGTCGGGACGTACAACAGCGACCTGCTGTTCGTGTCCGCGCCCGCGGCCAGGATGGCCGAGATCGATCCCATGGTGCAGGAGATCCTGGCCAGCCGCACCAAGACGGACATGACCTTCGTGATCCGCCACTTCGAGGTGAAGTACGCCAAGCCGGAGACGCTGGCCGACATCATCAGCCCGATCGTGAACCTGAAGTACCAGGAGATGAAGCAGAAGGAGTCTTCGACGAGCCGCTACGGCGGCTGGGGCCCGTCCACCGAGCCGCAGATCACCGCCCACAAGAACGACCGCAAGCTGATGGTCGCGGCCCCCGAGGCCATGATGCCCGAGATCGAGACCCTGCTCAGGGAATTCGACCAGGCCTCCCCGCCCACCACCGTGCGCTTCGTGCAGCTCAAGACCGCCAAGGCCGACGACGTGGCCGACCTGATCGAGGACGATCTCTTCGATGATGACAGCCGGGGAGGCCGATCCAGCCGCAGCAGCTATTCCAGCAGCCGCTGGAGCCCGTGGGGCAGTCCGTCTGTCAGCAGCAGCAGTTCCGGCGAGGAGGAGCGGCTGCGCGCCTTCGCGGTGGAGTCGAGCAACTCGATCATCCTGCGCGGGCCGGAGGACAAGGTGGCCGCGGCCGAGATCTACATCACCCGCATCGACGCCGAGGCGGTCGGCGACGGGCCGATGATCAAGGTCTACAAGATCGAGTATGCCAGCGTCTACGACGTGGTCAGCATGATCGAGAACCTGGCTGGCGACGGCACTTCCCTGTCCGACTTTGAATTCGGTGGCGGCGGGAGCCGTCGCGGCGGGGCCTCGGGCAGCGTGCCGGTGCTGGTCAGCACCGAGTACTCCAGCAACCAGATCGTCGTGTCCGGTCCGCGGGACAAGTTCCCGCTGATCGAGCAGATCGTTGAGCTCAAGGAGAGCCTGGCCAGGCCGGACCCCACCGATCCTCCGGGTACGGAGACTGGCACGGGGACGATCATCAGCACCGGCAAGGGCGGCTCCACCATCACCAAAGCCTACGATGTGACGGGACCCGCCAAGGAGATGGCCAAGGAATTGGACAAGATCCTGGTGGAGCTGTGGGGCTACTTCGACGCCCCCTACGTGAAGAGCTTCTCCTACACCAACCAGATCATCGTGGAAGGCAAGCCGGAGCAGTTCAAGGAAGTCGAAAAGTACCTGCGTGAACTTGAGAAGGAGCCGCCGCCGGTCAAGACCCTGCTGATGGTTCGCAAGATGCCGGAGGGCGTCTCGCCGTCGCAGTTCGCCGACGCGGTCATCCGCTACGCCCCCACGTCGATGAACGGGCAGATCAACCGCACCGAGATCCCGCGGATGGGCGGCAAGCCTGACCCGATGCGGATGATCACGGAGATCGGCTACACCGATCCGATCGAGAGGCCCACACCGGCCCCCGCCACGCGCCCGGCCGCGGCCGCGCCGTTCATCCCCGGTCACGCGTTGATCGGGATGGAGCGGACGCT
>CAYVVX010000542.1:0-4345 GCA_964455315.1 uncultured Planctomycetales bacterium
CGGCGAGGATCTGGACCTGTGGTGGCGGATCGCCATCGCCCATCGCGACATCGGCTACGTCGCCGAGCCGTTGTACTGCTACGACGTCGCGGTCAACCCGCAGGACGGCCGAACCAACATCCCCGGCAAGCTGCGACTTCTGGCGCTGACCCTGGAGCGGGCCCGGCGGCACTCGACGGAAGCCGAGTCCGCGTTTCTCGGCTTCGCCCGGGGGCATGTCCTGCTGCGGGTGGCGATGATCGCGGCGCGGCGGCTGGATTTCCCGCCGGAGGAGCTGGGTCGGTACATGGACACGTTTCGCGTGCCGGCATGGCAGCGCACGGCCTTGACGCTGTTGCGACACATCCCGCGGCGGGCGGCCAACGTGCTGGAGCAGATGCTGTACCGCCGGCTGCATCCGGTGAAGATGGTCCCCTGTCAGGAGAATGAGTGCGCATGCCTCAAGCCCGACCTAACGTCTTGATGATCGTGATCGACTCCGCGCGAGCCGACCTGCTGTCCTGCTACAGCCAGGAGCTGCCGACCAGCCCGAACGTGGACCGCATCGCGTCGCGGGGACTGCTGTTCGAGACGGCCATCTCCCCGTCGGCGTGGACTTTCCCGGCGATGGCGTCGACCTTTACCGGGATGATTCCCAGCAAGCACGGCGGGCACGACGAGCACGAGATCCTGGACAGTGAGTATCCGACCATCGCCGAGCTGCTGCAGAGCAACGGCTATCAGACCGCGGCGTTCGCGGACGTGCCGTATGTCGGGCCGATGACGAAGCTCGACCGCGGGTTCGATTCGTTGAGCAACATGCGGCTCGAGCAGGTGTCGTTGGGGTCGAAGGTGCAGAAGGGCATGGCGGCGCTGAAGCGCAAGCTGACCGGGGCGTACCAGAAGAACCACGAGAGCCCGGTGCTGTTTCGGGAGGCGATGGGCTGGCTGTCGCGCGACCGGCGGGCGGATCGACCGTTTTTCCTGTATGTCCATTCCGACCAGGTGCACGCCCCGTACCTGCCGCCGCCACGCTACCGGCGGATGTTCACGGACATCACCGACCGGCAGATGCGGGCGATCAACCAGGACAAGGCGCTGTACATCGGCGGGGCGGCGAAGATGACCGGGGAGGACTTTGCCAACCTGTGGAAACTGTATTGCGCGGAGACGCGCTACCTGGACGACTGGATCGGGCGGCTGCTGGCGCACATGCAGCGGCTGGGCGTGCTGGACAACACGCTGATCGTCATCTTCGGCGATCACGGCGACAACTTCGGCGATCACGGGCTGCTGCGGCACGGGCTGTGTCTGTACGACACGCTGCTCAAGGTGCCGCTGATCGTGAGCCTGCCGGGGAAGATCGCGCCGCGGCGGGTGTCGAACATGGTGCGGCTGATCGACCTGCCGCCCACCATTCTTGCGGCCGTGGGGATCGAGGACGAGGCGGCGACGGCCGAGTTCCAGGGGCAGAACCTGCTGGAGGCGGTGGAGCAGGGGAGCTTCGCGGGGCACGCGGTGTCGGAGATCTACCGGCCGTCGAGCAAGCGGATGTTCGCCGCGAAGGTGCCGGACTTCGTGCCCGAGTTCGAGGCCCGCTACGACCGGGTGCTGCGCTCGTACCGCACGGATACGCACAAGTTCCTGTGGTCCTCCAACGGCAAGCATGAGCTGTACGACCTGGTCAAGGATCCGGGCGAGCTGGACAACATCTACCAGCGCGAGCCGGCACTGAGCGCGAAGCTGCAGGCCCAGCTCGAGGCGGTGCTGAGCGGGCTGCCCGGCGGGGACGGCGCGGAGGGGGCGGCGGGCGAGTACGAGGTGGATGAACTGGTCATGGATCGGCTGCGCGACCTGGGTTACGTGGAATGAGCGGGATGGCGCTGCTGCCGCATGTCTGCTTTGTGGCTCCGAGCGCGTTCGGCGCCCTGTCGGGACGGTGCGATCTGAACCACATCGGCGGGGCCGAGGTGCAGCAGGTGCTGCTGGCGAGGGAGCTGGCCCGGCGCGGGGCGACGGTGAGCTTCGTGACCGAGGATCATGGGCAGGGCGACGAAATCCTGGCCGACGGCATCCGCGTGTTCGGGGCGTATCGCATTGACGCGGGGCTGCCGGGCGTGCGGTTTTTGCATCCGCGCTGCACGGGTTTGTGGAGCGCGATGAAGCGGGCTGACGCGGACGTTTACTATCAGCGGATGCGCGAGGCGACCACCGGGGTCGCGGCGGCGTTCGTACGGTCGGCCGGGCGACGATTCGTGTTCTCGGCGGCGCATGACTACGACTGCCTGCGCGAGCCGCCGCGCCGCGGCTCGCTGCGCGAGCGGGTGCTCTATCGCTACGGGCTGCGGCGGGCGACGCGGGTGCTGGCCCAGACGGCGATGCAGCAGCGGCTGTTTCGCGAGCAGTTCGGCATCGAAGCGTGGCTGGTGCCCAATGGAGCGGTCGATCCGATCGCGAGCGAGGGGCTGAACCTGCCTGATGATGCGATGCCGCGGCGGCTGCTGTGGGTGGGGGCGTTCCGGCGGGCGAAACGGCTGGAGCTGCTGTGCGACGTGGCGAAGCGGTGCCCGGAGGTGACCTTCGAGGTGGTGGGCAAGGCCGACGCGGGATCGGCGTACGGGCAACAGGTGGAAGCCCGGGCCGCGGGCTTGGGCAACGTGACGCTGCGCGGTTTCGTGCCGCATCAGGAGATGGGGGCGCGTTATCGGGAGAGCGCGGCGCTGATCTGCACGAGCAGCGCGGAGGGGTTTCCGAACACGTTCCTGGAAGCGTGGAGCCGCGGCCGGCCGGTGCTGACCACCTGGGACGGCGACGGCACGGTGAAGCGGGCACAGTTGGGCCTGGTCGCAGATGACGCGGAAGGGCTGGCAGCGGTGGTAAAGGCATTCTTCGGCGATGCAGCGCTCCGGCGGTGGCTGGCGGCCAACGCCCGGGACCATTTTCTGGCTCATCACACGCCCGCGGGGGTGGTGGACCGCCTGCTGGAGGTGATTGCGGGGACCGCGACCGTCCAGCCTGAGGCCGCGATGCGAACACGAACTTCGAACACCGCGCCGGCCATGTCCGGGGAGGCGCGAAGGTGAGCCGCACCTGGCTGACGCCGCTGCGCTCGGCGTGCTATCACGCCTTTTACCAGGCCACCGGGCGGTCGTACCTGATCCCCGAGGTGGGCGAGCACGAGGCGGCGTATCACCTGCCGCGAGCGGAACTGGAATCACGCTCGCGGAAGCTGATGGTCGATCTGCTGACGCACGCGATCCAGACCGTGCCGTACTATCGCGAGGTGGCGGCGCCGCTGCTGACCGACCTGCGCGAGGAAAACGTTCACGAGATCCTGCCGCGGCTGCCGGTGCTGACCAAGGCGATCATCCGTGAGCAGGGCCTGCGGCTCAAGTCGGAGCGACCCGGCGCCAAGGAACTGTGGAACACGTCCGGCGGATCGACCGGCGAGCCGGTCCGGCTGATGCAGGACAGCCCCATGCGCTGCTCGGTGACCATCAACAAGACGCTGTACATGCGCTGGCTGGGCTGGCGCGAGGGCGAGGGGCATCTGCTCATCTGGGGCGTGCCGCGGGAGACGATGAACGAGGGCACGCCGCTGCGCGAGCGGGTCTACTGCCTGATCCACAACCAGGTGTACCTGAACTGCTACCGGCTCACCGACGCATTGATGGCCGAGTGGGTGGGGCAGGTCAACCGGCTGCGGCCGAGCGTGATCGAAGCCTACGTGGATGCGGCGTTCGAGCTGAGCAAGTACATCCTGGCGCGGGGGATCAAGGTGCATCGCCCGCGCGGGATCATCACCAGCGCGGGTGTGCTTCGACCGCACATGCAGGAGACGATGGAAAAGGCGTTCGGCTGTCCGGTGCTGAACCGCTACGGCTCGCGCGAGGTGGGCGACGTGGCCTGCACCTGCCCGCGAGGGCGCGAGCTGCACGTCAGCGAACTGATCGCCCACATCGAGGTGGTTGACGATCGCGGCGGGCTGCTGCCGGATGGCGAGGAAGGCAACGTCCTGGTGACGCTGCTGACCAACCGGACCATGCCGCTGATCCGCTATCGCATCGAGGATCGGGCGGCATTCGCGACCGGCCCGTGTGCCTGCGGGCGGACCACGCGACGGCTGGCGGCGGTGGCGGGGCGAGAGACGGATTACCTGGTCGCGGCCGATGGATCGCGGGTCAGCGGCATCGGGCTGACCACGCTGCTGTACCGCGTGGAGGGCATCAGGCAGTACCAGTTCCGGCAGGCGGGCAGCGGAGCGGTGGAGATTCTGATTGCGCCGCGCGACGAAGCCGGCCGGGCGTCGGTGGAGGGCGGCATCGATCCGCGCCTGGCGGAGTTGAGGCGGCTGGTGGGCGGCTTG
>CAYVVX010000543.1:0-4337 GCA_964455315.1 uncultured Planctomycetales bacterium
CCGCCGCCCACACTCCGAGAACATTTGACATTCGTACCATTTCCTCATCCTCCTCTTCTGAGATAGGCCAACAGCACCGGGAGGCGCTGCGTTTCCGAAACGCTGTTGCGCAACTTCATGCATGACCAAGCCGGCTGTTGTGAAGGGAGGGAGATGTCCCCTGAACTTCCCGCTCCCAACAAACGCCCGAAGGTAAAAACAGACTTGTACCTCATCAGTCGGATTACTTCAGGATTGATGAGGTCGACTGCCTAACCATGCATTGTCTAGATTGTGCCCGCCCCGCCAGCCGATGTCAAGGAAAATGTCTGGAACGACCCGAAATGTTCATACGATTAAAGCCATAGTGACTATTCGGCCGGAATCAACGTCATCTGGTCGATCAGAAGCCAGGCATTCCTCCTAATAAATGCAATAAGCAACTGCTAATAATGTGGTTAAACCAATGGCGCGATATGACGATCCAAGCCTGGGACGCTTGCCCAGGGGGCCAAGCCAAGGCCGCGTCCGCAAAGTTACTGGATCATCCCCGTTCTGTCCGGCCAGACGAAACCCCGCCTGCCCCACTCTAATCAAGCAATAACGCCGCCGAGGGCGGCCTGAGGGACCACCACCCGCGACCACCCGCCGACAATTGGCATAGACAACTCGTGGAATCGTCTATTTGCCTTGACAGCTCCGGGACGTCTCGCTAATCTTGGTTCCATGCGGAATGCTGGGCGAAGCGGCAAGGCCAAGTTGCTCAAGGATCATCTCCTCACGGCGATGATCGAACATCGTATTCCCATCGGCCATCGGTTGCCCACAGAAGTTGTCCTCATGAAGCAGTTCTCGGTCAGCCGGGGCACTGTGCAGCGCGCCCTGGCCGACCTCTCGGCCGAGGGCTGGATCGAGCGGCAGCAAGGCCGGGGGACGTTCCGGACCGGCCCGGGGCGCCGGGTGAATGCCAGGGAGCGGAGCCTGCTGGTCGGCGTGTGGTTCAACATGCCGGCCGGTCCCATGTGGGGCCCGGTGGCTGAAGGCATCCGGCAGGAGCTTCGCCGCTGGGGCTATCACGCCGTCTTTGAAGAGGGCGGCCTGGGAATGGGGGCCGAACGACGGGGCCTCGAGGATCTCGTTCAGAAACATCTTGACGGTTTTATCATTTCGCCCTCGAACAACCCGCACGATGACCACGGTCCGCTGGAGCAGCTCATCGAACAGAAGGTCCCGACCGTACTTGTCGATTTGGAGCTTCCGAACCACACTGCGGACCTGGTGACCACGGACGGCGAGTTGGGCGCCGAAGAAATCGTCGAGCACCTGGTTCAGTTTGGACACCGGCGAATCGGCTTCGTCGGTATCGCCGGCGTATCGACCATCGAGGCCCGATACAGAGGCTACCGGCTGACCATGCAGGACCACGGGCTGGACATCGATGACGCCTGGGTCCGGCTGACTGAGAAAACGGCATTCGACGCGGGGCTGCTGGCTGCCCGGGAAATCCTCGCCCTGCCCGACGGGCATCGGCCGACGGCCCTCTTCGGCGCGAACGACTACATCGCCCAGACCTGTGCCATCGTGGCCCGCGAGAGAGGTCTGGAGGTGCCCCGGGATCTGTCCGTCGCCGGCTTCGACGGCGTGGAGATGCAACCCGAGTTCACCGTGGGACTGACCACCTACGAGCAGCCGATGGCACGTGTCGGCCGACATGCGGCCCGCCTGTTGATGCACCGGATTCAGACGCCTTCGCGGCCGACGGTTCATCTCGTTCTCGAAGGCAAGCTGGTTCCCCGGGAGTCGACGGGACCGGCGCCGCGAGAGGATAGCCCAAGCCGCCCGGGGCTGGTTGCGGCGGCATCGGAGGTCGGGCGTCAGGCGACTTCGCCCGGGTCGATGGCGTGAGTCCCGGCGGAAACGGGACCGGAGTCCAGCGAAGCCCTTCTGCGATTCGACAGGGCCGGCATCGCCAGCATCAGGGAGAAGGACATGAGCACGCGGGATGATCGTGTGTCGAAGCGGCGGGCCGCGGGTCGGGGCGGCTTCACGCTCATCGAGATCCTGGTCGTGGTCGCCATCATCGCCCTGCTGATAGCGATTCTCATCCCCTCTCTGGCCAAGGCCCGGTGGCAGACCAAGCGGATCGCCTGCAGCGCGCATATTCATGACCTGGGGACCGCGTTCATGATGTACGCCCATGGCCACAAGGGCGACTACTACCCGATCACCGCCAACTCGGGGCTGGATACCTACTGGTCGCTGTACAGGGCGCGCATGCTGCCGGACCCCAAGATCCTGATCTGCCCAGCGACCAAGAACGTGATCCGCCCCCAGACGCTGAGCAATCCGACCACCACCGTCAATTCATCCGAGAACGGCAAGCCGATTCCTATGGGGACATCGGATATCGACCGGGTCGCGCGGGGGGCCGAGGACAACAGCGGCGGCCACAGCTACGAATACAACGGCTGTTACGACGGGGGCACGGGCGGACTGGCGAACTATCACAAGCGGGCATCGCACTTCAAGCAGCCCCACCGCATGATGCTCGTCCACGACGGTGACGACGAGGTGAACGGGGCCGCCGGTTGCATTGATTCGCACTTCGGCAACGGCAACAACTGTCCGCAGCCGTGGGACAACCACGGCGAAACCGGCATGAACATGCTGTTCGGCGATGGACACTCGGAGTGGGTCAAGAAACTCCAGGGCAGCTACCTCAACGTGACCGTGACTCCACACCAGATGAGAACCAGCGGCAACGCCTCGATCGAGACGATCTGGATGAGATCGCAGTATCCGTGGAAGTTCGGAAAACCGTAGTCAGAGCTTCTGAAACGGCGGTGTGCCCCATGGCCGGAAGCATGATTCACTCCAGGCGCGGCTGCGCGTTCACCCTGATCGAAGTCCTGGTGGTGGTGGCGGTCATCGCCCTGCTGGTGGCCATCCTGCTGCCCTCACTTACCCGCGCACGCACCCAGGCCAGAATCGTCTCGTGCGCGGCCAATGCCAAGCAGATCGCGACCGCCATGTCCCTCTACCAGAGCGAGGAGAAAGGCAAACTGCCCATCATGCTCAACTGGCACGCGGGGCCGGTGTACTCCGCGCCGGCCAGGTCCATTTTCCTCTCCGTCGGGCTCCGCAAGCTGGAGAAATCACTGACCAACCTGGCCTCACAAACTGCGGCCGCCGGGGGAACCTTCGACCCACAGGCGGTCTGGGCGAGCGCCAAACGGGATGAGTACGAGGCCCGCTTCCTGCCTGAACACTACGTGTGCCCCTTCGAACGCGGGCGGCAGCCCTGGGATCTGACCAGGGTGGGATTCACCTCTACGCACGAGCTCTGGGAATGGAGCGGGATCATGGAGTCCTACCAGACATGGCTGTGGGAGGACATCGTCCGGGGGAAGCAGGTCTTCAGCGAACGTCATGGCTGGGGCAACTCGTCCCTGAACGGCTTGCCGAAGTTTTCGGTTCTGACCTGGAACCAGGTGTCGACAACCGGAAAGCAGCCGAGCAACCCGGACATTCTCAACCGGCTGCATCGCGACTGGAATGCGGCGGACGCCCGCCGGTCGACATCGGGCGGCCTGTCCGACCTGACCGTGGTGTACTGCGCCATCGGGGAACACATGGAACTGGGCAACCGACGCATCGACGTTGGCAGCCACTGGCGTAACACCGGGGGCGGCACCAACGCGGTCTTCGCCGACACCCATGTGGAGTGGGTCGAGGGAACCCGGATCGGATGGCCTTAGGATCTGATGACACGGGCGAGGTGACGCAGAGCCGGTGCCGGCGGGAGAGCCTTCCATGCTGCGGATGAGCTGTCTGAGCATAGGATGTGCTGTCGGCATGCTCCTGAGCGCGGCCTGCGACAAAGACAAGGACGGTTCTCCGGCGGCCGGCCGGCACGAGACCCCGGTCCTCTGTACCCGCTGCAACACGACGAACGTGCTCCATCTGGCCAGGCCGGCCGGGGAGGAATCCTGGCCGAAGAAATGCCCGTCCTGCTCCCGATCGGGCGCCTATGCCAGTGAGACCTGCCCTTCCTGCGGGGCTCCGGTTCCCCTGGTTGATCCCCGGACGCGCGGATACGGCCGTCCGACCGCATGTCCGGGCTGTGGGAAGTCGATGCAGGCCTCGCCGGCGGCGCCGTGATCCGTCCGCACCCGGAATCCTCCACCACACCCCGAGGAGTCTCATGCCGACAGCCCGTTCTCATTCGCTCTGGCTGACCGTGATCCTGTGCACTCTGACGTCCTTCGCGCCGGCCACGCCGCCGGACACCGCCAACGCTTCCGCACAAACAGAGACGACCACACGGCCTGCCAAGGACGCGGAGGCCGGTGCCCATC
>CAYVVX010000544.1:0-4336 GCA_964455315.1 uncultured Planctomycetales bacterium
CAGTCGATCCAGCGTTGATCCATCACCGCGGCACAGTTGCGAGGGTTGAAATCGGGAGCCGCTTCCTGAATTCGAGACAGCGGCAGAGACAACGGATGACGGAGTGAGTTGCTTCTACAACTGATCCACTCGAAGGGCACGCGGCGGGTAAAGCCGCCGAAGGACCGCACCGGCTCGACTTCCGCCCCCACGATCTCCGACTCGATATGCTTCGCTGCGGCCGCATAGTCCCCCGCGGCGTAGCTCGACTCGATGCGCTTCCACGCCGGTTTGTCGCCAAAACGGCGATGCAACCGGGCGAACAGCCGATCGCGAAGCAGATCCATGTAGTACCGGGCTCCGGCCGGCGTCGTGCGAACGCGCTGACCGAGTTTCGTCTCCGGCATCCAGTCGGACAGCTTGGTCAGGAAGAACGTCTCGACCGGATCAGGTTGTCGATCGTCCTTAGGCAGCGCTGCCTTGGCGACGTCGATGAACCGCTGACTGTCCATCAACGCCTCGCCCAGAACCTTCTTATAGAAGTCCTTCAGTGGCGCCCATTCCAGCTTGAGTTCCTTGAGATCCCGTCCCCCCATCGGCCAGTCGAACTCAAACTCGCCGTCGCCGTCCAGATCGAGCCGCCGCCGGTCGAACACGCCGTCCTTGTCTTCATCGACATAGACGTATCTGGCATCCAGCTTGTCATCCAGGTCGAAGTCGACGTTGAGCCATCCTTCGTCGGCGCCTTTCATGTGCAGCCGTCGGTCTGCGGGGTCGTAGTAGAGACGCATCGGAGCCGGCAACTTGCCGGTGACCTCGTTGCGCTTGTTGAACGCGCTGCACGCCGGCCCGCCGACCTGCCTGAACCGCTCCGAGCTGCGAGCGATCACGCCCTCCCACCGTTCGTGCGGATCATTGGCATAGTTGCCTTCCGCGTTGGCGTTCAACTCGTCCCAGGTCAGCACCGCGCTGTGCCACTGGGCCTCCTGCACGAACGCCTGGGCACTGTCGCGCTGCAGCCACGATTGCGTGGGGATGCCGCGCAGCCGCGTGCTGGTCACACCGCCGGCCGGGAGCACCACCGGCCCGTCCTCCTCCGCCCGGGCGGTGATGGAGAAGTCGTAATCGTGGGTGTGCTCGCCTGCCGCGTCGTCATCGGCGTCGAAGCTGTAGCGGATGGCCCGCACCTCGTTGCCCAGCCCCTCGATGCGCAGGACGACCTCGCTGCACCGGTCGTCGTCGGTGTCGTAGAACAGGAACGGATTCTCCCAGCCGGAGATCCACTCCTCGCCCCCATCGCGCAGCCCGAAGGCGACAAAGGACTCGTCGCCGCTGAAGTGGCAACGGTACTGGCACAGGTGCTGGTAGTACGTGTAATTCACGTCGTACCAGAGCAGGTTGTCGTCGCCGTCGTCGCTGCCCCACCAGACGCCGAGGGCGTTGTCGCCGAAGTAGCGGTGATGCGGCATCCAGAAGTAGAAGGCCATTTCATCAAGGTCGTTGTCGCCGTCGTTGTCCTGGTAATCGAGGACCACGTCCGCTGTTCCGTCGGCGTGCCAGTCGGCGATGTACAGATCGCTGTCCAGGTCGGGACCATGATACACGTCGAGATCCCCGTCCTCGTCGATGACCCGAACCAGGACCGGCTTGACGTCGTCGGTATGCCGCAGCCCGATGTCGATGAACCACGCCTCGTCATGCTTGCCATCACCGTCGGTGTCCAGCAGCAGCCGTTCGCCCGGCGGCATCGCCTTCACCCTGGCGACGATCTGCGAATCGAGCCGGACCGCGTCCTTGAAGACCCGCTCGAACATCTTCTGCTTCGCGACGTCGGGCTCTGCACCAAGCGCGACGGCCAAGCCCAACGATGTCACACACGCAATTCCGATTACCTTAAGCTTCAGCATGTTGATACGTCCATTCTTCAGGCTTGACGCGGGCCAGCGGACAGACCGTACAGAAGTACGAACAGGAGATAACAGAGGAAACAGAAAGTAGGCCAATCCTCCGTTTTCTCTGTTTCCTCCTGTTCATGCGTCATCTTGATTCCATCAACAGAAATCGACCGCCGCCACCCTCATATCATCTTCATCGTCTCACCGACCGCATCCAGCGTCTGGTCAATGTCGGCATCCGTGTGGGCAGTGGACACGAACCACAGCCCACCGGGGACCGTCCGCACGCCGCGTTCCTGCAACGCCAGCCAGAACCGGTCGTACGCCGCCGTGTCCCGTGACAGGGACGAGCGATAGTCCACGATCTCCTCGCGGTCGTTGAACGACACGTGAAACACCGGCGGTACGCCGCGGATGTGCACCTCCCTGCCCGCCTCGCGGCCGGCCTGCTGGATGCCATCCATCAGCCGCCTGCCGAGTCGATGCGTCTTCGCCAGCAACGACCCGCGGTCCGCGGAGAGCATGTCCAGCGCCGCGATGGTGGCCGCGATGCACGGGCCGTTTGAGTTGTAGGTGCCCGAGTGGGCCACGCTCAGGTCGCCGAAAGCCTCCATGTACGCGGCCTTCCCGGCCGTCGCGCTGATGGGGAAGCCGCCGGCCATGCCCTTGGCAAAGGTCGCCAGATCAGGCGTGACGCCGAAAAACTGCTGGGCGCCGCCGGGGCTGGTCCGGAACCCGGTGATGATCTCGTCGAAGATCAGCAACGCGCCGTGAGTGCTGCACAACTCGCGCAGCCCCGCAAGAAAGCCCGCTCGCGGCATGATCGCCGCGGTGTTGCACACGATCGGCTCGGCGATGACACCGGCGATCTCGGCGCCGTGTGCGGCGAAGGTCGCCTTGAGCACATCGAGATCGTTCCACGGGCGGACGATGAGGCCCTCCGCGTCGGTCGGCGACTGCCCGCGGGTCATCATCACCGGGCGCGGCGTTTCGCGCGGGCCGGCCGCCTCCAGGGACGGGGCGAAGCTCCAGAAGGCGTTGTCGAACCAGCCGTGATAGTGGCCCTCGAAACGCAGGATCTTCGGTCGTCCCGTCACCGCCCGGGCCAGCCGCAACGCCGCGTGCACCGCTTCGCTGCCGGAACTCGAAAACCGCACCATCTCCGCGCAGGGCACCATCGCGCAGAACCGCTCGGCCGCCTCGATCTCCAGGGTGTGCTGCCCGGCGTACATCAGCTCCACGTCGAGCTGCCGCCTGACCGCGTCGAGGATCGGCTGCGGCGAGTGCCCGAACAGCAGCGGTCCGCGGGCCAGCACGTAGTCGATGAACTCGTTGCCGTCAGCGTCCCAGACGTGCGCGTCGCGCCCGCGCTCGTAGAACATCGGCGTCGGCTGCCAGACCTTGCGAACGTTGCTGTGAATGCCGCCCGGCGTCGTACGGCAGGCCCGCTCGTACAGCTCCCGCGATCGATCGTACTTCACGAGGCCACCGTCACTTCCCTGCCCGTGGCTGACGCCTCGTACGCCGCCAGCGCCACCGCGACCGCCTGCCGCCCGTCCCACCCGGTGATCTTCGGCGGCCGCTTCTCCAGCGCGGCATCGATCAGGTCCTGGCATTGTCGGGCATAGCTCTCCATGCGCACCGGGTCCAGCGCGCCCTTGCCCTGCCAGTCGATGGGCGCCTGCGTCTCCACCGTCCGCCATTCGCCGCCCGAGTTGACGCGCAGCTCGCCGTACGCGTCCAGGTCGATGAGGCCCTTCTCGCAGACGATCCACGCGGTGAACTGCGACCGCGGGAAAGCCGGCTTGGGCACCTGGAACGAGCACCACAGGCTGGCCATGGCCCCGCCATCCAGCGTCATCACCACCATCGAGCTGCCCTCGACCTTCACGCCCGGCTCGAAGCTGGCGCACTTGGCATAGACCGTGCGGATCTCCCTGCCCGTGAACCAGCGGATGCGGTCGATGTTGTGGATCGCGTGGCCGAACAGCGTGCCCAGGTTCGCCGCATCGCTCTGCCATCCGGGCAATCCGCCCAGGCCCCCCGGCACGATCTGCATCTCCCTGATCTGTTGAATCGCCCCCAGCGCCCCCATGTCGAGCAGCTTCTTCGCGCTGATGTTGCACACCCGATGCCGCTGCGTGAAGGCGATCGAGCTGAACACGCCGGCCCGCGCGCACGCCTCCAAAATGCGATCGCACTCGTCCACCGTGGTGGCCATCGGCTTCTCGATGAGCATGTGCTTACCGGCCTTCGCGGCCGCGATGGCGTTCTCGAAGTGCAGGTGGTGCGGCGTCGTGATCAGCACCAGCCCGATGTCGTCGCGCTTCAGCAGCACGTCGACGGAGTCGTCCGCCGGGACGCTGTAATCCTTCGCCAGCGCCGCCGCACGGGAGCCGCCGGCGATCGCGCAGAGCCGGGCGTTGCGGGCGTGCTTGCTGATCACCTCCGCGTAGGTCCGG